>NZ_CP009283.1:6202500-6312500 GCF_000758625.1 Paenibacillus sp. FSL R7-0273 | reverse complement strand
GCTGGGTAGCTACGTACGGACGGGATAAGCGCTGAAAGCATCTAAGCGTGAAGCCCCCCTCAAGATGAGATTTCCCAATTAGTAAGACCCCTTGAAGACGACGAGGTAGATAGGTTGGAGGTGGAAGTGCAGCAATGCATGGAGCTGACCAATACTAATCGGTCGAGGGCTTATCCAATATTTAAGACGCAGATTCGTTTCGGATTCAGTTTTCAGGCGATCAAGCCTGGTATGTATATTCCCTGATAGCTCAGTTGGTAGAGCACTCGACTGTTAATCGAGTTGTCACAGGTTCGAGTCCTGTTCGGGGAGCCATCTGGAGAGGTGTCCGAGTTTGGCCGAAGGAGCACGATTGGAAATCGTGTAGGCGCCACAAGCGTCTCGAGGGTTCGAATCCCTCTCTCTCCGTTCCTTATGGATTTATCAATAGCATGGCCCGTTGGTCAAGGGGTTAAGACACCTCCCTTTCACGGAGGTAACAGGGGTTCGAATCCCCTACGGGTCACCATTATCCTTTAAATAAAGCTTGACTTTATTGAGAGGAAATGATAAGATATAAAAGTTCTGGTTTTGATGGAGGCTTAGCTCAGCTGGGAGAGCATCTGCCTTACAAGCAGAGGGTCGGGGGTTCGATCCCCTCAGCCTCCACCATATAGATTTTTTACTGACGCGGGGTGGAGCAGCCCGGTAGCTCGTCGGGCTCATAACCCGAAGGCCGCAGGTTCAAATCCTGCCCCCGCAATTTATTTGGAACCGTGGTGTAGTTGGCCTAACATGCCTGCCTGTCACGCAGGAGATCGCGGGTTCGAATCCCGTCGGTTCCGCCATTAGTATCACAAATTTTCTTGGCTCGGTAGCTCAGTCGGTAGAGCAAAGGACTGAAAATCCTTGTGTCGGGGGTTCGATTCCCTCCCGCGCCACCATGATTATTACAATAGAATATGCCGGTGTAGCTCAATTGGTAGAGCAACTGACTTGTAATCAGTAGGTTGGGGGTTCAAGTCCTCTCGCCGGCACCATCTGTGGAGGCTTAGCGAAGTGGCCAAACGCATCAGACTGTAAATCTGCTCACGTACGTGTTCGGTGGTTCGAATCCATCAGCCTCCACCATCTTTAGGGGCATAGTTTAAAGGTAGAACAACGGTCTCCAAAACCGTTGGTGTGGGTTCAATTCCTGCTGCCCCTGCCAATGAAATACTTTAAAGCTTAATATGGCGGCCGTGGCGAAGGGGTTAACGCACCGGATTGTGGTTCCGGCATTCGTGGGTTCGAGACCCATCGGCCGCCCCATTTCTTTAAAAGTATGGATTGTAAGAATCTAATAATAGTTTAATATGGCGACTGTGGCGAAGGGGTTAACGCACCGGATTGTGGTTCCGGCATTCGTGGGTTCGAGACCCATCAGTCGCCCTTTATTATTAAATTGATGAAATGAAATGAATATTGGGGATTAGCCAAGCGGTAAGGCAACGGACTTTGACTCCGTCATGCATAGGTTCAAATCCTATATCCCCAGCCATTTATGCGGACGTGGCTCAGCGGTAGAGCATCGCCTTGCCAAGGCGAGGGTCGCGGGTTCGATTCCCGTCGTCCGCTCCATTTTATGGCGCCATAGCCAAGTGGTAAGGCAAAGCTCTGCAAAAGCTTTATCCCCAGTTCAAATCTGGGTGGCGCCTCCATTGATTTTGGAGTTATCAGTTCAATACGCCGGCGTGGCGGAATGGCAGACGCGCTCGACTCAAAATCGAGTGGGAAACCGTGGAGGTTCGAGTCCTCTCGCCGGTATAGCTAAAGAGTGCATTAGAGAATATCTCTAATGCACTCTTTTATTTTTATTGACTAAGTGCCTAGCCCTCTAACTTCAGCAGCAGCTGTTGTATACGTAGGGACATGCCCGTGGGCTCTTCTTCCATGCCGCGTACGACCCAGTCTTCGATCACCCCGACCACCCCAGAGGCAATAAACAGACTTTCTGTTTCTACATTCACCGTTGATGTATCCCTATTTTTGTTGTCCATAAGCATTTCCTGCAAAATCTTCATTTTGAAAAACTGCTTAAATTTATCGGAGGTTAATAATTTGTCTTCCGGATTGGTAAGCATGTTAAACAACGTTTTGTTTTGATAAATATAATTCGTAAGTTTATTTATAAAATGCATAATATCATGATGTTCCTTGATGGGAAAGGAATCATCATAAAACTGATTTAACTGATCAAACATCTCTGCTTCAATTTCATTATATAAATCGTAGATATCCTTATAATGTAAATAAAAAGTGCCTCTGCCGATATCGGCAAGCTCCGAGATTTCCAGAATGGTTATTTTAGAAATGACCTTAGTATTCAATAATGACAAAAAGGCCTGTTTAATGGATGCTTTAGTTCTAATCGATCGTCTGTCGCCCACAATTAACCCCATTTCTGTACAATTAGGTTCTACCTGTTCATTAATAAACAAATCAAATGAATTGACCATACTTTTTTATGCCTCTGCTTATTACAATAAGGAAATCAAAGAAAGTAAAAAGGAGGGCTCACATGAAGTCTTTTCGGCTGGCTGAGAAAGAGGAGTTGCACGAAGTCGCTACCTTATTTACCGAGTCATTTTCAGAATATCCGTTGTTTCCGCTTATCTTACCTGAGGGCAGGGACTATAAGGAGCACTTGTTTAGACTTAATTATACTAATACAAAATCTTATTATCAGCAAAAGGCGTGCTTTGTAGGAATTATGGATGGAAAAATTGTTTCTGCTGTTTTGTTGAAAAAAAGCGGGGCAAAGGGCCCGGGCTTCTTACAATATCTGTTTAATGGCGGCTTAGCACTGGCTGCTCAGATTGGCATGAAACGAATTTTTCATATTCTGAAGACACTGGATACAATGAAAGAGGCTTGTGACCGATACGGGCAGGAGAGCTGGTATATCGATTCCCTTGCGGTTGCGAGGGGCTTTCAAGGGAAAAACCTGGGGAGTACATTGTTTAATGCCTTTTTATTCCCTTATGTTAGTAAGCACGGTGGCGGCCGGATCACATTAGTTACCCATACGGAACTAAACAAAAAGTTCTATTGTAAAAATGGCTTTAAGGTTTTTAACGAATTTGGCATTGGGCCAAAGGGGAAATCCATACCTAATTATAGCTTCGAGCTGAATATAAACCCTGTGTAACGCTTATGAAGTCATTATTTTATCTGATTTGTTTATAGGTGTTCCAGCTTACAGTGAGATGCCCGATGGCGAAGACTGCGGCAGCGGCAGCAAAGAGAAGAGAGTCTATTCCTAGTGCAAGCAGGCTGAAATAAAGAACCGGGAATATGGCCATAGGTAAAGGAAGCGGGCCTAGCGGTTTAAATAACATGCTGAACGCTCTGCCGGACCGGTAGTAGCGCAGCCAGCACATATAGTAAAAGATTAAACAGATTAACATTAACCAGCTTAAGGAGGTTACGGGCTGAACAGCAATTTTGTGTCCATACAGGATGGGTAAAGTGAAGCATGTAATCTGACCGGCCCTCTCCAATATAGTGAAGATCACAGGCGGAGCAGTGATTGATGAGGGGACATAACGCGGAGCAAAAAAGATGAACAGCAGATTCGGCAGCAAAACTAAAAGTGGCAGGATAAACCCTATATAGTGTAATCCCATTATCAGGCTCCGTTCTCCTATTGAATAATGAGTTAAAAATAGCGCAAGGAGCCGCAGGCTGTCAAAGCATTCTGTCACTGCTGTTCAAAGGCGCAAAGCAAAGAGTACTCCACCTGCCATGTGGCTGGGAAGAGTACTCTTATTTTTATTTATGGTGGTGCTAAAGAGGCTTGTCCGCTGCTTAAGGCAGCTTGTTGCCGGCGGCACGGTAAATTTCATACCATTCCTGACGGGTCAGGGTAATATCAGAGGCTTTAGCAATATCCAGCAGGCGCTGTGTGTTCGTTGTTCCGACAATCGGCTGCATGCCTGCAGGGTGTCTGAGCAGCCAGGCGATCGCGATAGCAGTGTCAGCGACCTCTTTTTCAGCTGCAAGGCGGTTAATCACTTCATTCAGCACAGGGAACTTGTCGTTGCCCAGGAATACCCCTTCAAAGAAACCGTACTGGAACGGGGACCAAGGCTGGATGGTCATATCATGCAGGCGGCTGTACTCCAAAATTCCTCCGTCATGCACTACGGATGCAGAGTTAGTCATATTGACATTGAAGCCGGCATCAATCATTCCGGAGACCATGATGCTAAGCTGCAGCTGGTTGAAGAGCAGGGGCTGCTGTACATTCTTTTTGAGCAGCTCAATCTGCAGCGGGTTCAGGTTGCTGACGCCGAAGTGTTTGACCATACCCTTTTGCTCAAGATAATCAAAGGCTTCAGCGACCTCCTCAGGCTCCATCAGAGTGTCCGGGCGGTGCAGCAGCAGTACATCAACATAATCCGTCTTCAGGCGCTTCAGGCTGTTCTCAACCGACGTTACAATATGATCCCTGGAAAAGTCGAAGAACCCGTCACGGATTCCGCATTTGGTCTGAATCAGCATTTTATCGCGCATGCCCGGAGTAGCTGCTACTACATCTCCGAATACTTCCTCCGCCTTACCGCCTGCGTATATATCTGCATGGTCAAAAAAGTCGATTCCCGCCTCTAATGCACTGTGAATATGTACATCGGCCTCTTTCGGGGAAAGCTCGGCAATCCGCATACATCCTAAAGAGATCTCTGCTACCTCAAGCTGGCTGCTGCCTGCTTTAATTTTTTTTACCACTTTGTGTTCACTCCTCATTTGTAAGGTTTCTGGTTTAGTGTAGACCTTAGAGTTAAGTGTAAGTCAACAGGTTTTTGAAGCGCTTTTAATTGCATGGAAATGGTGTTACTTTAGAGATGGGCCGTAGCTTTACGGCAGAAGGGAGCTGCAATCATGGGATACAGCATCAAAACCATATCACAAAAAAGCGGACTGAGCCAATATACACTGCGTTATTACGAAAGAGAGGGTGTTCTGCCTGAGGTAGCCAGGGATGAGCACGGAAACCGTTGCTTCCATGATGAGGATCTGGAGCTGATTTCGTTAATCTGCTGCCTGAAGGATACCGGTATGCCGATTGCCGACATTAAACAGTTTATCTCGCTCTCCAAGGAAGGGCATAGCTCACTCCCTGAGCAGCGCAAACTGCTGCAGGAGCATAAGGTGCATATTGATGAGAAGATCAAATTTTTTCAGGCGTTTGCGGAGAAGGTTGAGCATAAGATTGCTTATTTTGCTTCGCTGGAGGAACGGGCAGAGGCTGAAAATAATTGAGCCGGAAAAGTGATGAATGTCGCTGATAGGCTTACAATTATACCGGAAAAAGCCTTGGTTGTTAGGTAATATAACATATAAATTGGCTTTTTGTTGACGAACTGCTTAAGTATCTTGACGATAATTCCTCTGGTGATATGATTAGGGTAATTAAGAAAGCAAATTCAATACTATCACGTTACTAAACATTACATTATATCGAATGACTTTCTTGGATGGACTAACAGAATAAGCTCTTGTATAAGCTCATTAATCCGGTTTGAGCGTTTCGACCAGGCGACCGTAAATTGCCCCAGGCTACAAGAGGTGCAGAAAAGAATTACTGTTCTATGTGCGGCTATTTATGGCTGTGTGAGAATGGTGTCTGCCCTGTACCTTTTGTAACCTGGGGTTTATTTGTCGTGCGCGGAAATGAATCTAAATTCAAAAGAAGAGGTGTGTATTCATGAGCTATGATCTGATTATTAAAAATGCCAGCATTCCGCAGGGTGACCGACAGGTGCTGACAGACATTCTGGTGAACAAAGGAGTAATCGTCGGCTTTGCCAAGGACATTGAGGCTGATGCAGCAGAGATTATTGATGCTGGCGGAAAGCTGGTGCTGCCGGGCGTTATTGATTCGCATACGCATTTTAATGATCCGGGGTTTACGCATCGTGAGGACTTCGTGACTGGAACAAGCAGCGCTGCAGCCGGCGGCGTAACGATGATTGTAGATATGCCTTGCTGCAGCGTGCCGTCAGTCCGTTCTGCCGATAACCTGTTCAATAAGCTGAATGCATTGGAAGGCAAAGGGATTGTTGACTATGCGATGTGGGGCGGTATTACCGGCGAGGATGTACGCAATAATGTGCTGCCGGAGATTATCAGTGAGCAGATTGCCAATGGGGTAGTTGCTTTTAAAGTATATATGACGCCGTCGGTGCCGAGCTACCCGCGTGTAACCGATCCGGAGATGCTGGAGGCTTTTGCCGCTGTATCACCTACGGGGCTGCCGATTGGTATTCACGCCGAGAACTTTGCCATCTGCGATTACTTCACTAACAAGCTGAAGGGTGAGGGCCGCCTTGATTACCCTGCATGGGCTGAAGCGCGTATGGCGCTTGCTGAAAAAGCTGCAATCCAGCTGGGCATCAGCTTTGCTGAGGAGACAGGTGCCAGGCTGCATATCGTGCATATGAGCACCGGGGCAGGCAACGAGCTGATCCGTGAAGCCAAGCTGAAGGGAACCAAGGTGACTGCGGAATCCTGTCCGCACTACCTGACGCTTAATGCGGTAGATGCGATGACCGAGTTCGGTACGTTCGCCAAGATCGCGCCGCCGCTGCGCACAGCAAAGGATAATGAAGTACTGTGGCAGGGACTGGCGGACGGAACGATCGATTTTATGGCCACCGACCATGCCCCTTATGAAATTGCCACTGAGAAGGATGCGCCGGGGATGGATGTCTGGACTTCTTTTCCGGGAATCCCGGGGGTAGAGACACTGGTGCCGATTATGATCAGCGAAGGCTACAACAAAGGCAGACTGAGTCTCTCCCGGCTGGTAGAGCTGCTCTGCACAAATCCGGCAATCCACTACGGCCTGTATCCGAAAAAAGGGGCGCTGGAGATCGGTACTGACGCGGACTTCACCATTGTGGATCTGGAGAAGGAGTGGACGCTGGATAAGGATCAGATGCACTGTAAGCCTAAATATACGCCGTTCCATGGTATGAAGCTAAAAGGCAAGGTGGATAAAACGATCGTCCGCGGTACGCTGGTCTACGATGATGCACTGGGTGTGGTCGGCAAGCCGGGACATGGTGAATATGTAAAGCGCCAGACGATCAGCGAGCTTCCGCGCCTGCTGAAATACTAAACCGAAGGGAACGTGAGTAATATGGGAAAACACGCAATAGTAGTCATAGATATGCTAAATGATTTTATTCATCCGGACGGGGCACTGACTTGTCCAAACGGAGCGGGAATCGTACCGGCGCTCCAGGACCTGATTGCGTTCAGCCACGAAAATGAGATCCAGGTGATCTTCGTACAGGAAGCGCACCGCAAAAACGATGCCGACTTCCGGGTCCGGCCGGTTCATGCTATCAAGGGCAGCTGGGGATCGGATTTCATTGCCGAGCTTACACCGGATGAGTCAAAGGGAGACTATGTGGTGCAAAAGAGACGCCACAGCGCGTTCAGCTATACGGATATGGACCTGTTCCTGCGGGAAGAGGGGATCGACACGGTAGCGGTTACCGGTGTATGGACCAATGTCTGTGTCCGCTCAACGGCATCGGATGCGATGTACCATACGTACAAGGTTGTCTGCATCAGCGACTGCTGCGCTTCCAAGGATGAGGAGATGCACCGGTCGGGGCTGCGCGATATCGGGATCTTTGGCGAGGTGGTAACGCTGGAGCAGTATAAAGAGAAGTACGCGGTGGTGAAAGGCTAAGAAGGTTAGCTGGTAAGCTGGGTAGCGGCTAGCTGATGTTCTGTGCGATTGGTAATACGTAAGGGATTTGATCGGGTCTGAGCCAACTGGATGTACTGCAAAGAATTGCCCTTTATATTACACAAAAAATAAACAGCCCCTGTATTGCCGGGAATGCTACCGGTTATACAGGGGCTGTTGTCTGCGCTATTGTCAGGATCGGAGCAGAACGAACTGTGAGCTGCTTTTAGTAAATTAGGTGGACTTTCGCTACTTAATTCTTCGTGAAACAACGGTTTTAGAATAATAGTGGGAAAAAGTTCACTTAAATGTCCCTGATTTGGCCCAAAGGGACCTATGCACCGAATTAGGTAATGTTGCTCAAGAGAACCGCTGCCGGTACTGGCGCGGCGAAATCCCCTCCAGCTTCATGAAGCTGGAGCTGAAGTAGGGCGCCTGGTTGAAGCCGACCTCCTCGGCAATACGGGCAATCGGGAAGCTGGTCTGCATCAGCAGCAGCTTGCTCTGCTCGATCCGGTAGCGGAGCAGGTATTCCATCGGAGGACAGCCGTACTCCTGATTCATGCAGCGGGCGATATAGACCGGATGAAAGTTGAGGCAGTCGCCCAGCATGCCGGTCGTAATCTCCTCGCGGTAATGGGCGCGGAGGAAGGAGGCCGCCTGCTCGGCGCAGGCGGTCGATTGAGACGCGGACCGTTCGCGGTGCACGGAGGCGGAGAGCTGCTGCAGCAGCTCCTGGAACAGCATCTGCTGCTTGAAGCGGACGGCATCCAGGTGGGCGTTGACCTTAAGGAGCTCGAGCTGGGCGAGCAGCTCCTCCATTCTGGCCGGCTGCAGCAGCGTCATATACTGCGACAGCCGGAGGCTGAAGGTACGTGCGTTATACAAGTTGAAATGATCAGACTCCTCCGTGGTATCCCGTTCACGGGGAGCTTCAGCATGACAGCTTATGGAACACCACGGACCCGGGGTCTGAAAATGGAGCCAGTAGTAGGAGCCGTCCTCACGGCAAGCTTCGGTCCCGTAATGATGGCAGTCCGGACGGAGAATCAGTGCTTCTCCTGCCCGGACTTCATAGGTTCTGTCCTCTTCGCCAAGATAGAGGCAGCCCTCCCGGACGACCAGCAGGTCGAACACTTTGATGTTATGGCGGTTCACATGGCGGAAGCCCTGCGGATAATTCGTAAGTCCGCTGATAATGTAATGCGGCAGCGGCGGGCTGGAGAATTGGAGCAGACTCATATCGTCCTCCTGCAGATCAGGTTTAGAAATTGAAAGTTTAGGTTGGGAATTTGCTACATTTCCCGTAGTATATCACCTATAATTTACTCCTAGCAAGGTAATTTGCAGGCAGGTTACAAGGATACTATCTAAGAGTGCAGCAGGATGAGGGGGAGTTCATTTAGTGAAACCCAACGTGAAACTGAAGACAGGAAACGTCGGACTTTGGGTGCTGGCCTGGCCGATTTTTATTGAGATTTTTCTGCAGACGCTGCTGGGAACCGTGGATACCATTATGGTCAGCCGTATTTCGGACGATGCGGTGGCGGTCGTCGGCATATCGAACCAGCTGTTTGGGGCGCTGACAACATTGTTCACCACCTTTGCCGGCGGCGCAGGCATTCTGATTGCCCAGCGGCTCGGTTCGGGACGGCAGGAGGATGCACGTGTAATTGCGATAATGGGGGTTACAGCAAGTACGGTGCTGGGGCTTATCGTCAGCGTGGTTATGTTTTTGTTCGCCGATCCGATCGGGGGAGCGCTGAATATATCCGGAGAGCTGATTCCGCTGGCTCATGTCTATCTGACTTATGTGGGCGGCGGATTATTCCTGGTAGGACTGACCGCTTCCCTGGGCTCGGCTATCCGCAATACAGGCAATACCCGGGGGCCGATGTATACGGGGGTTGCAGTTAATGTAATCCATATTATTCTGAATTATATTTTTATCTTCGGCATGTTCGGACTGCCGCAAATGGGACTTGGCGGAATCGCCATCTCTAATGTGATCAGCAGAGGGCTCGGCACAATTGTTCTGCTGGTGATGTTCTGCGGCGCCTTTGAACGCAGAATCCGGCTGCGGGATTTCGCTGTCTTCAAGCGGAAGCTGTTCGGGGAGATTGTGAAGATCAGCTGGCCGCTGGGGCTGAATTCCTCAGCCTGGGTAGTCTCACAGCTGGCGATTTACTCTTTTCTGGCTATGCTCGGGGCCAAAGAGCTGGCGGCACGCACCTATCTGAATACACTGGAGTCGTTCTGCTTTACCCTGGGCTACGCGGTAGCGATGGCAGGCCAGATCCGGATTGCTACTTTATTCGGCGCACGTCAGCTGTCTGAGGTCTACCGCAGCGCATTCCGGACGCTGTATATCGGGCTGGCAATTGTCAGTGCGAATGTCGTGCTGCTGTTCGCTTTTGGAAAGTCACTGCTTGGTATGTTCACGGTAGACGGGGAGATTATCTCAATTGGTGTGACGCTGCTGGTGCTGAACCTGCTGCTGCAGCCGTGCAAAATGCTCAACATGGCCATGGGCAATGCGCTTAACGCCATCGGGGATACCCGCTATACGATGACGATTTCCCTGATCTGCATGACCACTATTGGAATCGGAGGTTCCTATCTCCTCGGCATCAGCTGGGGCTGGGGTCTGGTCGGTATTTACTGCTGCATGATCGCCGATGAAGCGGCGAGAGGGCTCTTGGTGCTGCGGCGCTGGCGCGGGCGGAAGGTGCTGTATGCATCAGAATCGCAGAATGGAGGTCAGCGGACTGTCCAGGGCAAAGCGGCAGAGGCTTCTTTTTAAAATGTAAATTCGGATATTTCACCCCGGTGCTTTCTTCTGCGGAAGAAGCGCAGGGGCTTTTTGGCGTGCGTATATAGGCCGTTATCCTGTGATCCTGCACAAAAGTTGCAAAAGTTCACCCGCATAACCGCAACATAATACAGGAATACCCTGAACGGCTACTGTCCTGGCGGACGGGGCTTTTCTATACTTGGGGCATATACAGG
Organism: Paenibacillus sp. FSL R7-0273; assembly: GCF_000758625.1. Classification (NCBI taxonomy): domain Bacteria; kingdom Bacillati; phylum Bacillota; class Bacilli; order Caryophanales; family Paenibacillaceae; genus Paenibacillus; species Paenibacillus sp. FSL R7-0273. The sequence continues at coordinate 6,301,765 of NZ_CP009283.1, read as the reverse complement.
CATAGGAGAGTGAGGGCTTTGAGACAGCGCACACGCAAATCCGGAACACCGCTGGCGATAGAGCTTCCTTTAAAGGGAGGCACTCCGGCAGCTTCACCACTGGGGGCTGGCACCATAAAGAAGAAAAAGAAGGGCTTTCTGCACGAGCTGATCCATAACCGGGTTCTGTTTCTGATGCTGCTCCCGGCACTGCTGTTTTTCCTGATCAATTCGTATTTTCCGATGGTAGGCGTCTATTACGCGTTCACCCAGTTTGACTTCAATTCAGGTCTGTTCGATGCACCGTTCGTCGGGTTCAAGAACTTTGAATTCCTATGGAAGTCCGGCACGCTGGTAAAGCTTACCCTGAATACGATCGGCTACAATCTGGCTTTTATCCTGCTTGGCAACGTTCTGGCAATTGTCTGTGCAATCCTGCTCAGCGAGCTGCGCGTCAAATGGTTCAAAAAGCTGACCCAGTCGATTATGTTCCTGCCGTACTTTGTATCCTTCGTTATCCTGAGTGTTATCGTCTACAACGTATTCAATTATGATAGCGGTTTCCTGAATACGCTGCTGGCCAGATTCGGTGCGGGTCCGGTCGATGTGTACAATAAGCCGCTGGTGTGGATCTTCCTGATCATTCTTTTTTACCTGTGGAAAAATCTCGGCTACAGCATGGTGATCTACCTCGCGGCCATTACCGGAATCAGTGACGAATATTATGAGGCGGCCAAAATCGACGGTGCACATATTTTCCAGCGGATCTGGTATATCACAGTACCGATGCTGAAGTCGACCTTCGTTGTGCTGCTGCTGTTCTCGCTCGGCAGTATTATGAAGGGACAGTTTGACCTCTTTTACCAGCTAATAGGTAATAACGGGGTGCTCTACAATACAACGGATATTCTGGACACGTATGTATTCCGTTCACTAAAGGTGACGTTTGACATCGGGATGGCGACGGCGGCGGGGCTCTACCAATCCCTGTTCGGCTTCATTCTCATCATGACCGTCAACTACATTATCCGCAAAATAAACGATGACTACGCGCTGTTCTAGGAGGGGAGAAGGAGTATGCATATTAAAGACGATCCTTATACAAGGCTGCTGCAGGGATTGGCGTACGCGGTCATTATTCTCGGCTCGCTGGCCTGCCTGATACCGTTTCTGCTGATTATATCCGCCTCCCTGACAGCCAATGAGTCGATCATCAAGGATGGCTATCATCTGATCCCGGCGGAGTTTTCGCTGGAGGGCTACAAAACGGTGTTCACCTTCCCGGATGAGGTGCTGCGGGCCTACGGGGTTACGCTGTTTACGACGGTGACGGGTACGCTGACAGGGCTGTTTTTTATGACAATGGCCGGGTATGTGCTGGCCCGCAAGGATTTTAAATACCGTAATACGTTCTCCTTCTATATCTACTTTACGACGCTGTTCGGCGGGGGGCTGGTGCCCTGGTACATCATGATTACTAAATATCTGCATCTGACGGATTCGTATGGTGCGCTGATTTTTCCGGGGCTGATGACTCCGTTCCTGATTATCCTGATGAAAAACTTTATCCGTTCGGCGGTTCCCGAGGAGCTGTTCGAATCGGCCAAAATCGACGGGGCCGGCGATTTCCGGATCTACTGGCGCATTGTGCTCCAGCTGTCGATGCCCGGCATTGCCACGGTGGGCCTGTTCCTCGCACTGGCCTACTGGAATGACTGGTTCTCCTCCTCACTGTTCATCAATGATCCGCATAAATATCAGCTGCAGTTCCATCTGTACAATGTCATCAACTCGGCGGCGTTTATCGCCAACATGGGCGCGGGCACCGGGGTCAGCCTGGGCAGTGACCTGCCGACGGAATCCACCAAGATGGCCATGGCCATTGTGGTTACCGGACCGATTCTGTTCCTGTACCCGTTCATCCAGCGCTATTTCGTAAAAGGCTTGACGATCGGGGCTGTAAAAGGTTAGAACCGAATAGTGGAGCACGCTCTTCAAGGGTGTGCCTGTTGTCCGGCTGACATAAAGGGAAGTTTGTAAATCAGGAGAACAAAACTTTTAGGAGGGTTCATGATGACAAAGAAAGCAGGCCGAAGATCTCTGGTTACGCTTACAACGGCGGCGCTGGCCTTATCGCTCCTTGCAGGCTGCGGAGGCAACAGCAATGGCGGCAACAGTGCAAACGGGGCAAACAGCAGCGGAGAGGGCGGCAATGCGGGTACCCCTGCGGCAACAGAAAGCGCCAGTACAGCAGCCCCGGCAGAGACCGGTATCGACACGTCCAAGAAGGTGGAGCTTCAGTTCTATATGCTCGGGGATGCGCCGAAGGATCTGCCGGTCATCCAGGACGAAATCAACAAAATGGCGCAGGAAGAGCTGAACGCCACCGTCAAGTTCAACTATACCAGCTGGACGGACTGGGATCAGAAATACAAGCTGCTGCTGTCCTCCGGGCAGGCGATTGATCTGATTTTTACGGCGGACTGGACCCAATATCAATCGTATGCAAAACGCGGTGCCTTCCTGGCGATAGACGACCTGCTGCCTAAGGCTGCTCCTGAGCTGCAAAAGTTTGTCCCGGAATCGATGTGGGAGGATGTAAAGGTAGACGGCAAAATCTACACGGTACCTGCCACATACAAGGAGTATGTGACCAACGGCTTCGTATACCGCGAGGATCTGCGCAAGAAATATGATCTGCCGGTGCCAAAGGATCTGGCCAGCTATGAGGCTTACATGGACGGCATTGCCGCGAACGAGCCGGATCTGATGCCAATGTCCCTGAACAGTGATATCGGCAATAATCTCCACTACATTTATACCGAGCTTAACAAAATGGTCGGTGCGCTCCCTTACGGCATGGGCGTGAAATATGAATCCCCGACTACCGTCTACTCCTACTGGGGCTCCGATGAGCAAAAAGAAGAGCTGAAAACGATGAAGCGCTGGGCGGACAAAGGCTTTATCCCGAAAAACGTGCTGAACATCAAGGACACGATGCAGGACCCGATTACTTCCGGCAAAGCAGCCAGCATGTTCGGGGATAACCCGACCCGCTACAATGACATGAAGATGAAGATCAGCACGACTCATCCCGAGTGGGAGCTGGCCTATTCCCCGTTCGGTCTGACTACCGGTTATGCTACGCCTGTGCATCCGATTCATAACGGTTTTGCGATTCCGAAGAGCAGCAAGAATCCGGAACGCGCACTGGCCTTCTATGAGAAGCTGGTACTCGACAAACGCTACAATCTGCTGACCCAGTACGGGATCGAGGGCAAGAACTACACCGTTGAGAACGGCTATTACAAGCTGGTCGGCACCAGCACCAGCAACGGCTTCTCCCGCGAAGGAATGAACGGCTGGGCCTGGCGGAATCCGGAGTACATGCTGTTTGACCAGGGCTTCGACGGGGTGAAGGCGATCTTTGATGAGCTGGACAAAATCCAGAAGCCGGACTTGTTCCTTGGCTTTGCGGAAGACTACTCCTCCTACCAGGCGGAAAAAGCGGCGCTGGAGCAGGTGGAGAAGCAATACCTCTTCCCGCTGCAGGCCGGGCTTGTCGAGGACATCGACAAGGGTCTGGATACCTTCCTGCAGAAGGCCAAACAGGCTGGTCTGGAGAAGATCCAGGCGGAGTGGACGAAGCAGTGGAATGCGTACGTGGCTGAAAAAGGTATTAAATAGTGGAGGATGCCCCGGAGGCCAATGGCTTTTGGGGCTTTTTTGTTGCCGGGGGGAGGGAGAGAGCTTGTAGAGGGGCATTTGGGTGGTTACGCAACTCCAGGGAATGTTTGGACTTCCGGCCGCTGTTATATTTGGATTTCCTGATTGAAACCGCTGGACGCGGTAGAAATCCAAATATAAAGGCGGACGCTCCCGCTCCTCCAGTTCCAAACTTCCCTTCCGCTGCTCCTCACCTTAATGGTGGATACAAGCTCTTTAGGACCGCAAGGCAGCAAAGCCCGCCAGCCAACAGCCTCCGGGGCAGGGAGAGGGGGAGCAGCAGGAAAAGCCAGCCTCCGGTAGATATGGAGGCTGGCTTTGGGAAAGTTGGTGTGGCTGGGGATGGGGGAGCCTGGTTGGAGGTGGTATGAGATGCGTCAGAAAGTGAGCAGAGGATAATGTTTGTAAGGGAATGCGGGCAGCTCAGAGACAAACAGCCAATCTACGATTACTTCTGAGGACTGGCCCAAATCAGGTGCACCATCCCCTGCCAGTGGCTCTCCACCTTGTTGATGGTCAGGCCGGACTCACGGACCAGCCCAAGTATGTCGCGGGTATGGTGGCAGCCGTAAATCCGGTAGAGCAGGGGGTTAAGTGCTCTGAGGGCCAGGGAAAGGGCCGGGCTCGTGCTGATACCATGCTCCATGAGCAGGATTTGCCCGCCGGGTCTGCACCAGCGGCCGAGGCGCTGCAGTACCGGCAGCGGGCGGGCGTAGCTGCAGAAGGATAAGGTCGATACGATGGTATCGAACGAATGATCAGGGAAGCTCAGCTCTTCTATGTCTGAGCAGATGAAGCTGCTGTTCATCCGGTAATGGGCTGCCGCCTGTCTGGCCTTCTCCAGCATTCCCGTGCTGAAATCTGCTGCGGTAAGCCGGATGCCCGGAGGATAATACGGAAAATTGGCGCCTGCCCCTACGGCCAGCTCAAGAACCTCGCCCTCGGCACAGCCTATGAGCTGGCGGCGCCAGCGTGTCTGCCGGGCATCTTCCCGTTGGTTGCCGTACCGGGCAGCCTGCTTGTCGAAGATCCGGATCAGCTTCTGCTTTTCCACTTGCCAGTCACCCCGTTCCAATATTAGTTGCATTTATTGTGCGGCAGAAAGAGCTGGACGGCTATAACGTTGGTTACACTCCAGACCTGGCCCAGTAAGTAATAGGGTCAGCAGTTGGCTGTGTCCATTATCGCCGGTGTAAAGGAATGGGTTATAGTTAACAGCTTTGCAAGCTGCCAGCCTCATTATGCATGTTTAGAGCGCCGGTAATCGCTCGGGGTCGTGCCGAAGCTGCGCTTGAACATCCGGTGCAGATAGGAGCTGCTGGTGAAGCCGCAGCGCTCGGCGATGACGGTTACCGGCAGGTCGGTATTTTCCAGCAGGCTGCATACCTCGCGCATCCGCACCTCCAGGATCACATCGACGATGCTGTTCAGGGTCTGCTGCTTGTAGAGGCGGCTGATATAGATCGGCGACATATCCAGCTCATCGGCAATCTGGTTGAGGCTGAGATTCGGCTCCCGGTAGTTGTCCGCGATCTTTTGGTTGATCAGGCGGATCAGATCATGCTGCTTGGTATTTTTTTTCTCGGACAGCTGCTCACGCATTTCACGGAATACGGCGGAGAAGGCCTCTTCCAGCTCGGTGACCGTTTCTACGGAATCCAGGGCAGGCAGAGCGGATGTATTGCCGCTTTGCAGGCGGTTGCGTTTCTGGACGGTGCTGATAATTTCTTTTATCGTCACACTGAGTCTCGACACGGCAAGCTGTACGGTATGGAAGGGATAGTCTTGTGTCTCACGGATAATGGAGCTGAAATGCTCCATTGCTTCATCGGCCTTGCCGCACATGAGCGCGTCGGCGAGACGTTTTTCTTTTTCCGTCGGATAATGGTACGTTTGAGCCTGAAGTGCACTTATAGACTGCGCTGCTATGATACATCCATGTCCATAAAACAGCCGGTGGTTCGACGCATCCTTAACCTGCTTATAAAGCTGGTGCAGCTGCTGGGCGTTCCGGTCGATATGGCTGTAGGTGGGTGTGAGGCTGATCTTCAGATAATCGGAGCAGGCCTGCTGAAGCTGGCGCAGGAGCGTCTCGATCAGTCCGGTGTCGGTGTATTCGCTAGGATCAACGATGTTCAGGAGCACCAGGATGCCGTCATCATTCATATCCACAGTCTCGACGCGGTAGGTCGTGCCGCAGATTTCCGAGGCGATATTCATAATTGCGAATTTGTAAGCCAGCAGGTAGGAGGAGCGCTCATCCCGCAGCTCTTTGTAATTATCGATACGCAGCAGGATCATCCGGTAGTCATCATTAAAAGTAAAATGGATGCCAAGCTGTCTCAGCTTCTCCATCTGCTGAATCGACTGCAGCGGCTTCAGGCCGAGAACGAGATCGCGCATTGTATTTTGCCTGATCATGAACATGCTGTCCCGTTTCTCGGACTCCAGAATATTCATCTCCTTAACAATCCGGCTGATCGGCAGATACAGTGTCCTTGAGGTGAGCCAGGATAATCCGATCCCCCCGATGAGAATGAGGGCGGCGATCAGCAGAGTGGCATTACGGATGCTGTCCGTCTGTCTGGTGATGATGTCATACGGCGTGATCCGCACATACTGCCAGCTTAGGGCATCCGGTGCGGTATAGGAGATCAGCGAATTAACACCTGCAAAGGTTCCGATAAAATAGCCCTCAGCATCACCCTTGATCTTTTGCCTCACCCACACTGCTTCTTCAGGACCCAGCTCCTGCTGCTCCAGACTGTTGCCGGACAGAAAGGTCCCGTTGTCAGACAGAATAAAGGTAGCGCTTTCAGAATCTGCCGGAGTGTTGATCTCCTTGTTGATCCAGGGCGCGGAGATGTTAACAATGACTGCTGAATTGATGGAACGGTCCCAGCCGATGGCGTCATAGCACAGAAAAGTATAGGCCCGGACCTGGTCACTCTCCTTGGCGCCGTTCGAGTAGACGCGGGGAATCGGTGTAAACGGCTTGTATTCCTCATAATGGTTCAAAATATCGAGAATGCCCTTATCCACCAGCTCACGCTCGGTAAAAACACCATTCTGGCCGTGGGAGGAGGCAATGTATAGCTTGGCGCTTTTCGGATTATAGACATAGATGGACTCAATGTACGGCATGGAGCTTAGATAATTCCCGAGCTCGGACATGGCGGCGGTGACGTCGTAGATGTCGGGCTTGTCGTAGAGGACGATTTTGGAGATAGTGCTGTTGCGGTAAATTTGAAAAGAAAGGGATTGTGCAGCCTCATTCATGTTCACAACCTCTTTGCTGGTCTGGGTGAGGTTGCTGAGGTCGGAGCGGAAGGCCTGGGTTTTCTCTACGCCGATGTAGTAGTTGTAATAAATGATGGTGGAGGCAAGGAAGGTTAAGGATACGCAAAGCGTCATGCTGACCAATATCCGGCTGTACAGCGCTCTCCGGCTGCTGAGCTTGTTCAGTCTCATTGTCATCCCCCTGAATTCATTCTGTGTTCTGGCAGCCAGGGCTGCATCTGTATTGTTCACAGTAATAAGTATAAGCTTCACAGGGTGAACAGAACAGTGCAGCAAGCTGACAACCGTGCACAAACCGGAATTCCGGGGGAGTGAACAAAAGTGATATTCCTGTACAAAAGCAACTACCCCGTAATCTGCATCAGCAGCGGCGTAACCTTGAACCCGTTGACCGGAGCCAGATCCTGCGAGCAGGAGGAGAGGGCGACTATCACATCCGTCAGAGCGAGGAGGGCAATATAATCACCGGGCCTCGAGAGCGGCTCTTCAATGATATAGTCGAGATTGTCGTCCAGCTTATTGTTCATGAACCAGTTAATCGGATCGGGCAGCTCCCTGTTCCCCAGGCCATATTTCTGCAGTGCCTGCTGCAGGTTATCATGGCAGTTCGGATGCTCCTCCAGCCCGAAATCAATCTTATAGCGGTAATAATCACACGCCGGAAAAAAGAAGTCATGCCGTCCCACCGTATCCTGAGTCAGCTGCATCAGCGGCTGCCGCCGGTTACTGTACAGGCCGTCGCCTGTTTTGAGCCGGATGCTGCTCAGTGAAGCCCGCATATGAACGGGAGAGACGTGCTCATCCGGGTCCATGGCATTGAAGCAGACAAAATCGCCGACCTGCTTACCCTCCACGTCGATAATATAGAGTGTCTGCCCCTTTCGTACCAGTGCGCTTCTGCCCTCGTAAGCCGGCACCCGTATTTCCTCGATTAACGTTCCGTTTCTCATCTGCTTCACCTGCTTCATTATTTATTCAATGAATACTGCGACAGCCCGGATGGGGGAGCCGGTGCCTTTGCGGATTTTGAGCGGGAGCCCGAAGTAGAGGAAGCGCTTCTGCGCGATTTGGTCGAGGTTGCACAGGTTCTCGGTGTTGGTCAGCCTGTATTCACGGCAGATCAGATGTCCGGCAAAGGTGGTGTCCAGCGGATTGTCAATCGACGGTGCATCAATGCCGATGTTGACAACGCCCTGCTTCGCCAGCCACTCGGCCGCACCGTAATCCAGCCCTGTATAGCGGGTAAGCCATTCGCCGGTACCATACGCACGGTTATAGTGGCCGGTGTAGAGCAGCACGATATCGCCTTTGTCGAGGTGAAGATAGCCTCTGCTTAGTGCCAGCTCCAAATCGCTGCGGGTAATATAGGCATCCGGTGAAATATGGGAGAGGTCAAGGCAGATAGCCGGGCCGTAAAAATACTCCAGCGGCATCTCATCGATCGTCGCCCCCTGCGGGTCATATTCATAGATGGCATCGCTGTGGGTCGGGCCATGCTCGTTGATGAGCAGATTGTTGGTGGCGAACTCGAAGCCGAGCTTCCGCCGGCTCTCTTCATGGCTCATATTTGGAAATATCATCGTCTTCTGATGCGGCGGAAATACCGGCATCCCCTGATAGATTTCCTGGGACAGATCGATTACCTGGATTCCCATGGAAGAGGCCTCCTTTTGTTTGTTGTGGCAATGCGATGAGTTTAGTAAGCCGGTTCCGGTTCCGTTACCGGCGGGGGAAGCGCTGCTTTTAGAGCAGAGATGGTAAGCAGTGAAAGCTCATTGCCGGTCAGGCCAGCGGCGGCAGTACCGTGAAGGCATCCGCATCGATCAGGCCGATGTCGGTGATTTTCCACGCCGGGCTGGTGACGAGCGAGAGGAAGGAGAGGTGCATGAACGGTACATGCAGCGTACAGCCCAGCTCCTCACGGGCCAGCCGATGCAGCCCGGTAATTCGCGCGCTCATCTCTTTGCCGGTCAGCTCGTCGGTCATTAGGCCGCCGATCCGCAGCGGCAGATCACCGACCACCTTGCCGCCCTCAATCATTGCGATCCCGCCGTCCATGGCAATAACCCGGTTGACCGCGGTTACCATATCGGCGTAATTGGTGCCGGTGACAATGATGTTGTGGGTGTCGTGGGCCACGCTTTCAGCGATGGCTCCGGCCTTCAGCTTCATGCCGCGGACAAAGGTTTTACCGATCTTGCCGCTGCGGCCATGCCGCTCGACGACGAGCAGGGGCAGGAGGTCATTTTCGACCGAGGGCTGTACGACACCGTCTTTGACTGAAGCGGTGTAGATGCCGGCTCCGGTCAGGTTCTGGTCCGGGATCACCTCGATGGCGCGGACCCGGACACTGCCGTGTGCTCCGCCGGAGGAGAGCTGCAAATCTTCCAGCCTGACCGGTTTCCGCTTGACCGACTTTTTGACGGATTCGGGATAAATGTAAGACGGGATGTCACGGGTGAGTTCACCGTTCTCGGCGAGTTTGACTCCGCCGATATATACCTGGGCAACGGTCATTTGCGCCAGATCGCTGATAACGGCGATGTCGGCTTTTTTGCCGGGAGCAAGCAGTCCGATATCCTGGAAGCCGAAATGAGTGGCCGGGTTAATCGTAACCATCTGGATGGCTTCAACCGGATCAATGCCTACGGCGATCGTCCGGCGGACAATGTCGTTCATATGCCCGTACTTTAGCAGGTCCTCAGGGACCATATCGTCGGAGACGAGGATGGCGCGCCGGGAGTCCATTCCTTCCTCGGTAATGGCGCGGATGCATTCAGCCATATTGCGCTGCGAGGAGCCCTCACGCATGAACACGCTGACCCCGTAACGCAGCTTCTCCATCATTTCTTCCTTGGTTGTTGTCTCGTGGCAGGAGACATGGCCTCCGCCGCAGATAATGTGGGCCGCCAGCTCCGGGCCGGACAGGCCGGGGGCGTTGCCTTCAATGGTTTTGCCGATGGATTTGGCATAAGAGACGGAAGCCAGCAGATCATCTATCAGATAAGGTGCGTTGTTGTACACCGGATGGACGTTGCTGAAGCCCTGCAGCTCACCGATGCCCTGCACATAATCATCGCTCAGCAGGTCCTGCATATCCTGGGAGGTGATATCTGCGCCTGCGGTTTCCAGGCCGGGCACATCGGGAGTGAGACAAGGGACGGTGAACAGAACGCGGTTAGGCAGGGTGCGCGCCTCATCAATCATAGCTTTCATGCCGGGCACACCCAGGACGTTGCCGATTTCATGCGGGTCGGCTACCAGGGTGGTTGTTCCTGTAGGAATGGACAGCTTCGAGAACTCCGTAACCGTCAGCATTGCACTTTCAAAATGCATGTGGGAATCGATGAAGCCGGGGCTTATAAACTTGCCGCTCACGTCTTCGACAACTGTAGCAGGCCCGATAAGCTTATCGGCCTGACCGACAAGCAGAATCCGGTCGCCTTTAACGGCAACATCGCCGGGATAAATCTCCCGGGTAATGACGTTGATAATGAAGCCGCCCTTCAGCACCAGGTCGGCATAAGCGCTGCCGGAGAGCAGCACATCAATCATCCCCCGGCGGTGAATGGCATCTTTTAACTCAGTAGTGATCATCTGTTATATCCCTCCTGCCTTGGCGCAATCTATACTGTCCACGATTCCGACAATCGCGGCATCAACCGGGGCATTCGGCTGCTGTGCTGCTCTTGAGGCCACGCTGCCCACCGCATAAAGGATCGTCTCGCCGATTCCCGCGCCTACGGTATCTACGGCGATGATGGGCTGACCGGCCGTTGTAAGGTCGGGCAGAATCGGCTGAACGATGAGCAGCTTGGCGCCGATGAGATTGTCATCTTTTCTCGTTGCCACGACATGCCCCGTAATGATTCCCAGCTTCATGTGATTGTCACCTCGTATACTTGATGGTTGAATCTAAAGGATAATCTCGATGCCATGCTGTCTGGCTAGATCTGCGGCAAGCGGAGTGATTACAGCCTGGACTGACGGTCTGATCGACGTTCGGCCAAGGCTTACTGCGTCCTGAATATCCTCTGCGGTGAGCACCTGCTTGTGTAGCCGTGACTGTGCGGAGGTAATCCAATGGTTCACCTGATCCGGCTCAAGCAGGGTTATACCGAAGTCTTCGATAGCGTCCAGCTTATGCTTCAGGGCTGCTTGTAGCCCGGGAGGGGCATGCAGCAGGCCTTGCTCCCCCCAGCGGTAATGTCCGGGGTTCGCTCCCAGGGTTAGTGTCCCGGCAGGCCTGCCTGCACAGATGAAGCGGATAATCAGCTCCACATAAGGATCACCGGCATCCAGCATACATAAGCGGGATAGCAGGGGGAGTGAGAGAACCGGAATGAACAGAAGATCAGCAGCCTCCGGTGCAAGTGAGCGGAGCGCAGCGGAGGTGGCGATATCGTCGATTCCTGTTTTTTCCGCCAGCTGCTGAGCTGTGTAATTCTGGAGAAGCTGCTCATCTGCTGCAAGCTTAAGCCTCATCCTGGAACGCTCCAGCTGGCGGATGGCGGTAAAGCCTTCCTCCATACCGATGAAATTGCCGGTTAGCAGAATTAGGACACGGGGGAAGTCCTTGTTCAGCTCCTGCTCCCTGGACCGGTAGGCCAGGCTGAGCAGGGTATTGGCTGCAACCGTACTATGCCGGCTGTCCATGGCCTTAATTATTCAATGCCCTTGGACAGTAGGGCGCGCTCAACTTCGCTGTGCGGACGCGGAATGACATGCACCGACACCAGCTCCCCGACACGCTTGGCAGCGGCGGCGCCTGCATCGGTTGCGGCCTTTACTGCACCGACATCGCCCCGGACCATTACGGTTACGAGACCGAAACCGATTTTTTCGTAGCCGCAAATCTCCACATTAGCTGCCTTCACCATTGCATCCGCCGCTTCAATTGCGCCTACCAGACCTTTTGTTTCGATCAAGCCGAGTGATTCTCCCATGTGAATAACCTCCGTTAAATTAAGATTTAAATTTCAGAAACGATTAAATTAATATTTAAATTGCAGAAACGAAACTGATTTAATTAGGTTAATCCGGTGAATCATCTGTATTCTTTGGTTTTGATGCTCCGTCTGCTTCAGCCAGGGCGGTAGAAGAGACAGGAGCAGAAGAAGCAGAAGCAGCAGCAGAATCGGCAGGAAGAATAGAAGCAATAGGAGCGGTTGTAGTAGTAGTGGTAGTCTTGATAACCGAAACACCATCAGCAGCCCGTGCAGTCCTATCCTCAGGCAGCAGGTAATTGCCAAGTATCTTGCCGGTCACATCACTGTGCGCCTTGGCAATGACATGGGCGGATACCACTGCACCAATCCGCTGGCCCTCTGCTTTGCCGGCTTCAACGGATGCTGTTACAGCAGCGACATCGCCGCTGAAATGCAGAGTGACACCCAGTGAGCCACCGACTCCGATTACCTTCTCAACGGCGACGAGCTGAACATCCGCTGCTTTGAGTGCAGCATCTGCCGCAGAGACGGCAGTGGTGAACCCCAGCGTCTCGATTAAACCAAGTGCTTGCATGAAAAGTGCCTCCTTGTACGTTGATCCGTTGTCTGGCAGTGGTTAAGCTCATCTGCTTGGAGCAGATAAGTTGGTAAGCCCCGGCGCGGACGCTGATATCTGCTCTGCTGTGCCGCTAAGAATGCAGTAGCCGCGCTCTAGACGTAAGCGCAGGCCGGAGCCGGGATTGCGCTGCAGCCACTGCTCGGCGCTGCCAATGCTGTTCCAGCGGGAGGAGCCTGCTACTACCGCAATGGCTTCCTGCGGACCGCCGCTGAAATAGCGGCGCAGCAGCCGGCCGGGCTCCCGGCTGATCCAGACCCGGACGGCTGAATTAGCACCGTCCTGCATCCGGGCGGTAAGCTGTTTAAGCTTATCCGCGACCAGCTGGTGATCCAGGCCGAACAGCTTAAGCTCAAAGCTGCCGCCGTCCGCGCTCCAGTTGATATCGGCCTCCAGGCCGGAGTCCTGCGGGAGCAGCTCTTCGGCGGCGAACAGCTGGCCGGGATGGCAGGAGGGAGCGCTGATGACCCCGGCTGCGCTGTAGTTCTGGCCCGGGCTGCCGAGCAGCGGGCGGAGATCATCGCGGATGAGGGGGAACAGCCAGACCTCCATGTCTGCAGCAGGGAGGCGGACAGGCTCCCGCGGGTCCTGCGCTTCTTCCGGGACGAAGGATCGCGCGGGCGCGCTGCCCGGAGAGCTGTTATTCTGCTGATCCGGCCGGGCTAACGTGCGCTGGAGCAGCGGAGACAGGTACTGCTCTGCGAACTGGCGTCCCTGCCCCTGCGGCTCATTGACAGGCGGGAAGGTCGAGTCTGCTGCCGGCAGCGAAGGTCCTGCTGTTCCAGCGGCACTAGCTAAGCTGGCGCCGCCTGGGGGGCGCTGCTGCACATTGCCGATAGCGGCAGCTGCTTCGGCGGCAATTGAGGCCAGCCGCCTGGCTGCCTGCTCCTTCTGGTAATTGATCCGTTTAAGCGGAAGGGCTAGCTCCGGCTTAGGGCAATTCCCTGGAGTGGAGCAGGTATGCGTGCAGTTTTTTTTGCTGTCAGCAGTGCAGCTGACGGCAGATGCTACAGGAGTTGCCGGACCTGCCGGAGCCGGAGTGCGGTTCCGCTGCAGCACTTCGGCCACAACATCTTTCATAAAGCTGGACAAGGGTAATCACCTCCCTGATGACTTCAATGCTGCTTGCGGGTTAAAGGAGCATTCTGGCGAGATCGGCATGCGGGCGCGGAATAACATTAGATGACATTAACTGTCCGCCGGTTTTTGAATAAGCAGCAAGGCCGGCATCCACAGCGGCAGTTACTGCTGCGACATCCCCTTCGACGATAACGGTAATCAGGCCGGAGCCGACCCGCTTGAAGCCGGCCATCCGCACATTGGCGGCTTTGCACATGGCATCCAGCGCTTCCAGAGCCGGGGTCAGGCCGCGTGTTTCAATCAAGCCGATTGCTTGCATGATCCACCTCCTATAAGTATTGAGGCGTAACTAACGCCTGATATATGAGCCTGTTAATTTAGCCTCTTGGATGAGAAGGGGCGACGGATTTGAGGAGAATATCTAAGACTTTACCGGAACGGGTAGTCCGCAGCATTTAGTTGGATTTTCGGCACTTAATTCTTCTGATTTTCAGAATTTCTTATCATTAGTTGGATAAAAGATATTTAATTTTGACTGCAAGCCCCTATTGGGGCTAAAACGGGATAATTAAGTGGCGTTTTTACCACTAATACTTCTTATCCCGGGGATTACCAGAAAATAGATGACAAAATTCCACTTAATTCAGCCGGTGATGGACCGCAGAATTAAATTTAGTAAGAAGAAACTCAACGCTCAGCGGTAAAACAACGTTACTAAACAGCCTCGCACGCCCAGCAGCAAAACAATGTTACTCAACAGGTCCTCAACGCGAACTCAGCAGTATCTCAGCTCCAGCTCAACAGACCCTCGCGCCCAGCAGCAAAACAACGTTACTCAACAGCACCTCAACGCGAACTCAGCAGTATCTCAGCTCCAGCTCAACAGACCCTCGCGCCCAGCAGCAAAACAACGTTACTCAACAGCACCTCAACGCGAACTCAGCAGTATCTCAGCTCCAGCTCAACAACCCCACACGCCCAGCAGCAAAACAACGTTACTTAACAGCACCTCAATGCGAACTCACAGTATCTCAGCTCCAGCTCAACAGCCACACACACTCAGCATCAAAACAACGCAACTCAACAGCAGTTCAGCGCTCAGCATCAACACTAACTCAGCATAATTGCACTCCATACAACTAAAAGGCCGTTTTTTTCGCCCCGCGCCGCTTTAAGTGTATTGCGTACAACTAAACTTCTGTGAAAGGCTCGTTTTGGCTAAATCGGGCACTTTTAGTTGTACGGATTACAGCTGTCAGGTGCAGAGAGGGATAGAAGCTGCTTTTAGTTGCATAAGCTGCATCTATTCCTGAGAAAAGGAGGCGGGTGCTGATGAGCTGCCGATGTTAACAAAGAGTCCATTCTAACAAGCGTCAAAGCTAGCAAGGTATCAAGGCTAACGGTGTTATCCGCCCCATACCTACAAATAATCCGCCAGCCGGATTTCATCCTGCCCCGGAATATGGGTTCTCCGGTATTGTTCCCGGTGGGCGAGGGGGCAGGTGGCGTCGATGCCCATTTTGGCGGATACGCCGCGCAGATTGTGCGAGGGCTCGAGCGGTGAGCCTTTGGCTCCCGGCACAATGAACAGGTCGAGGTCGGCCTGTACCCGGGTGGCGATGGCCCACTCGACATCGAGCGGTTCCAGCAGATTGACATCCTCATCGACCACCACGGCATGCTTGAGATCCTTATCCCCGGCAAAAGCGGCCAGCAGCGCTGTTTTCCCGTCGCCCTCCTGAACCTTGCGGATCTGGAGGACGGCATGATAGCGTCCGACTCCGCCCATGGTGATGTGCACGGCCTGCACCCCCGGCACGACCTGGCGGACCGAGCCGAGCAATGCGACCTCCCGGGCGATAGCCATCGGCAGCTTCTCCTCATAGCTGGCCGGCAGAATGGTCTGCCAGATAGGCCCGCTGCGGTGGGTGACGGCCGAGATTTCGACCACCGGCTGCTCTGTCCGCAGCCCGTAATAGCCGCCCAGCTCGCCGAACGGACCCTCCGGCTGACGCACCCCGGGCAAAATCCGGCCCTCGAACACAACCTCGGCCTCCGCCAGCACCTCCAGATCGACCGTCCGGCACCGGACGATCTCCAGCGGCTGGCCGAGCAGGGTGGAGGCCACCTCCAGCTTGTCGGTGTGGAAGAGATGGGTGCTGATCTGCGAAGCCAGCACCACTGCCGGGACCACCCCGAACATAAAGGCACACTCCAGCGGCTCGCCGCGCGCCTCGGAATCCCTATACTGCTGGAACAGCTCCGGCGATGAGATCAGGATGCCGGTCCGGTTCCCGTCCAGCAGCTGCATCCGCCGGATGGAGGTGTAAAGCTTGCGGCCGTCCTCGCCCTTGACGACCATTACGCCGGAGACGTAATAAGCGCCGCTGTCCTCCGCATGGTACGTACAGACCGGGAAAAGCTCCTTCAGACTGATCCGGCTGGTGATGACCTGCTCCTGCACCGGAGCCTGCTGCACCAGCCGGGTTGGTGTAGGCTGGACGATCGCAGCTATCAGCCTGGGCAGCAGCTCCTCCGGAGCCATATCCATGCTGTCAGCAATCAGCTCCTTGGAGCCGCCGAGGCCAACGGCCATCGGTCCGGTGTAGCCTTTGACCTTCTCGAACAGCAGCGGCTGCCTGCCGCGGACAGCCTTGGCCACAGCGCCAAGCTCGAAGCGTGGGTCAACCTCGCGGCGGATCCGCAGCAGCTCTCCGCCAGGCTCCCAGCGGTGAAGCAGTTGCCTGATATTGACGGCTGCCATTAGCTTTCCCCCCATCTTTTCATCAGCGGGTGCTCAATGCCGAACGCATCCAGCACCCTGGCATTCATAAAATTGACCAGCTCCCAGATTTCGGTCGGGTGATTATAGAAGCCGGGAGAGGCGGGCACAATGTCTGCACCCGCCCGGGCCAGCCGCAGCATATTCTCCAGATGGATCAGATGCAGCGGTGTCTCACGCGGGACGATGACCAGACGGCGCCGTTCCTTCAGTACGACGCTGGCAGCCCGGTTCAGCAGGGTGTCACCCATGCCGTTCGCGATCGCGCCAAGCGTATTCATCGAGCAGGGGATGATGACCATCCCGTCCGTTTTGAATGAACCGCTGGCTACGGGAGCGAACAGGTCTGTGTTAGACAGCACCGTTCCGTACTGCTCCAGCTCCTGCAGCTTGATACCGCATTCGTAACCGAGCACATTTTCCCCGGCACCGGTAGCGATGATATAGACCTCCACACCAAGCTGGTGCAGGCTGCGGATCAGGGAATATCCGTAGATGGAGCCGCTGGCTCCCGTGATAGCTACTACAATTCGCATAAGCGGCAATCTCCTTTAGCAGAGAGCTTGATTATCCATGTTTTCACTTGTGTATAACAAAAAGAAGCCGCTGAAATAGAGAGAGTCCTCTAATCAACGGCTTCCGGCAATCTGTAAACAGATATAGGGCGAGCCTTAGTATACGTGCGGCGCATCAGGATAAACCGAAATGCAGCCTGACATGAAGTCCATTCATTTATCTTACAATAGCTTCTTGAACGATAGCGGCAGCCGGAAATCCGCAAGATAAATCCTGCATCATTGTTCAGCCCCGGTATCACAGATTACAACAGTACAGGCCCAGGCAGTCTGGGGATCGTAATCCCTGAGTACGCCCGCAACCGGCAGCTCAAGCTCTTCAGTCAGCTTCTTCTGGATGCGCCGTTTGAATTCCTGGTGCAGCGCAGCATCCACGGACTGCTTAAGCTCGGGATAATGCTCCTCCAGGGCGCGCAAGGCGGCAACCCGCTGATGCTTCACGAGGAACATGATCATCGTATCGTTGGCAGCCTCCAGCCGGAGCTGGGTTACCCCGACGCCGTACAGCTCCTTATGGACCTCGTTATAGCAGCGGGACAGCTTCTTCTTATATTCATTGGAGGAGAGCAGCAGAGAGACGTTCAAGAAGATCACTTCCCTGTAATAATATCTTACGCGATATATCCCGTCTTAACGTCCAAGCTTCATTTTTTCGATAAGTTAAACTCCATTATAGAGAAAATTCTGCCGAAGTAAGTGACTAATGTTACATTATATAACTTTACTGCGAACGCGGAAGGTCCGGGGCGAGAGTCCAACCTCTCTTTTGAACATATTGCAGAACTGCGCGTCATTCACGAATCCGGCTGTGGCAGATACCTCGGAAATATGCATCTGGGTATGCAGCAGGAGGGATTTGGCATAATTGATGCGTTTTAGTAAAAGATAACGGTGGGGCGACTCGCCAAAGCGCTCCTTAAACAAATGCCGGAACCGGTCGTAGCTGTACCCGGACATCTCCGCCAGTGACTGGACTGACAGCTTATGACGGTAATGCTCCTCCATATAGTTGAGAACATACTGCATCTGGTCCTGTACCGGGGACTGGAAGCCGGAGCCGCCCAGCAGCCGCTGCAGGTGTACCGTAATTTCGCTCATCTGCAAATTTAAAAGCTCGGAGAAGCCCTCACGCTTGCGCTTGAATTCCCCGTTCATCCGCACCAGCGTCTGCAGCACGGTATGCTCCTTGTCATCTTCAAATACGCCGGACAATGTACTGATTGCCGGGTTCTCGCAATGGAAGCCGACGAACAGCACCTCGGAGCGGGGCTGGTGATTCTCATCATGCTTAAAATTAGGCGGGATCAGCGCAAAGGAGTGCGGCCGGAAGTGATAGCTGCGCTGCCCGATGCTGCAGGTGCCGAGCCCGTGAATGTAATAAACCAGCTCGAAGCATTCATGCTGATGGCGCGGGATATGGGTGTCCGCTTCATGCTCAGCATTTACAATATATAGGACTCGATCCATGTTGATCCTCCTAGTCTTTTTCTTTTAGCCGAATCGTGCAAAAAAATGACCGAATGTATATAAAAGTTTGTCTCTGTATTTGCTATGATCGTATCAATTAAACGAAAGATTCGCAACCTGACTGGCCATCTTGTTCGGGAATTGACTGTTTAATTGACGAAAAACCACCTTTTTTATCACTGAATGTAAGCTATTCATTAATTTTCAGTCGTTTTATGGATTTGCATAAAATCTTCTGCCGCATAACAACAGAACAAAACGTGTAATTGGGGAAGTCAGCCGTTTTACAAGCTACATCAATATCAAACAGGGGTGTGAACAGACAAAATGAAAAAGAATGTTCTTACATTATTGCTGCTTATGGTAATGGTACTCGTCACTGCTTGCGGAAACAACACAGCTAACAATGGAAACGCGGCGGATACCGGCAGCAATGCAGCAGACAGCACAAACGCCGGTGCAGGCGACAAGCTGAAGGTTGTACTGCTGATTCCGGGAACGCTTGGAGATAAATCCTTCTTCGATGCTGCCAACAACGGCCTGCAGAAAGTGAAGACAGAGCTGGGCGCGGAGACCAAAGTAATCGAGATGGGCACTGACAAAACCAAATGGGAGCCTAGCTTCAACGATATCGCTGCTGAAGACTGGGATGTTGTGATCTCCGGCGGATCGGAAATTACTGAAATGTTCAATATGACCGCAGAAGCGAATCCGGATAAAAAGTTCATCAACTACGATACAGACATCGAAGAAGCACCAGCTAATATGTATAACATGTCTTACTCCACTAATGAAGTCTCCTTCCTGGCCGGCGCAACTGCAGCACTGGCTACACAATCGGATATGCCGAATGCGAATCCGGATAATGTGATCGGCTTTGTCGGCGGTATGGATATCCCTGGTATCAACGCGTTCCTGGTCGGCTACATTCAGGGTGCGCAATATGTTGATCCTGATGTAAAAGTGGCCGTGTCCTACGCGGGCGATTTCGTTAACCCTGCCAAAGGCAAGGAATTGTCGCTGATTCAGTACAACTCCGGAGTGGACATTATTTTTAACGTAGCCGGCGGTACAGGCCTTGGTATCTTCGATGCTGCAAAAGAAAAGACAAAGTATGCCATCGGCGTCGATTCCGACCAGGCACTGCTGCTTAAAGATACAGACAGTGAAAAAGCAAACCTGATCATCACCTCTGCAATCAAAAAAATCGACAGTGCCATTCTGGGCGCTGTGACTAAGCTCCAGGACGGTACACTTGAAATGGGCAAACGCGATGTCCTCGGCTTTGTTGAAGACGGCGTAGGCATTGCCGAAAATGACATCTACACCAGCGTATTCCCTGCAGATCTGCAGGCCAAGGTTGAAGAAGTGAAGCAGAAGCTGATCAACAAGGAAATCACAGTAGACAACGCAATGGGCATGGAAACTTCAGAGGTTGAAGCGATCCGTAATGCTGTTAAGCCTTAATTAAATTAAACACTAACCGGTACGCCGTATCTCCTGCAGTTGGGATTCCTTCAGCCAAGAAGAATTCCAGCTGCCTATTTTTGCAGAAAACCAGTCTAGTTGAAAGGCGTTGATAACCCGTGGAACAAGCGCTGCTGGAAATGCGGGGCATAACCAAGGTATATCCCAATGGTGTCGTTGCCAACAAGGATGTCCACTTTAGCCTGCGTGAAGGAGAAATTCATGCCATCGCGGGAGAGAACGGGGCGGGCAAATCGACCCTGATGAAGATCATGTTCGGGATGGAGGAGCCGAGTGAAGGCGACATCAGCATCCGCGGGGAAAAGGTAAAGCTGCAGTCCCCGCAGGATGCAATTGACCGGGGCATCGGCATGGTCCATCAGCATTTCATGCTGGTGCCTTCCTTTACGGTGGCTGAGAACATGGTGCTTGGCATGGAGCCGCGCAAGGGAGTGGGCTTCAATTACAATGAAGCAGTCCGCCTGACAGAAGAAACGGCGCGTAAGTATAATCTCACTGTAAATCCCAAGGCAAAGGTCGAGGACCTTACCGTCGGGATGAAGCAGAAGGTGGAAATCCTGAAGGCGCTGGTACGCGGTGCCAAAATCCTGATCCTGGACGAGCCGACCGCCGTGCTGACTCCGCAGGAGACAGAGGAGCTGTTCGTTGAGCTCCAGCATCTGAAGGAGCAGGGGCACACGATTGTGTTCATCTCCCACAAGCTGAAGGAAGTCAAAGCCATCTGCGACCGGATTACGATTATGCGCGGCGGCCGCAGCGAAGGGGTGTTCCAGACCAAGGATGTAAGTGAGCAGGAGATTTCACGGCTGATGGTCGGCCGGGACGTTGTGCTGAAATACGATAAAGATAATGTACCTTTCGGCAAGCCGGTATTGTCCGTAAGCAATCTGGCCGTCCACGACAGCCAGGGCAAGGCACTGCTGGAGCAGGTCAGCTTCGCAGTCCGTGAAGGCCAGATCGTCGGAATTGCCGGTGTTGAGGGCAACGGCCAGAATCAGCTGGTCGAGGCGCTTACCGGCGGCTTGCATGCCGTATCCAGCAGTGGAGCGGTAAAGGTTAACGATACGGATATTCTGGCAGCTGATATTCTCCGCATCCGCAGCCTGGGTGTATCTTATATCCCGGAGGACCGGATGCGTCAGGGCGCAGCCGGCGATGCCAGCATTTCCGATAATCTAATCTCCACCCGTTACCGTTCCAGGGATATGAACAAGGGACCGCTGCTTAACGGTAAGCGGATTGCTGCCCTTGCCGCATCGCTGGTAGAGGAATTCAAAGTGCGGTGCTCAGGCCCGCAGCAGCCGATCGGCATGCTCTCCGGAGGTAACATGCAGAAGGTGGTCGTGGCCCGGGAATGCTCCACCAGCCCGCAGCTGCTGATTGCCGAGCAGCCGACCCGGGGCGTGGATATCGGTGCAGCCCAGTTCATTCACCAGAAGCTGCTGGAGCTGCGCTCCGCCGGCAGCGGTATCGTACTCCTGTCCGCAGATCTGAACGAAATTCTGGAGCTGAGCGACAGCCTCCTTGTTATGTATGAAGGACAGATCGTAGCCTACTTTGAGAATCCGTCCAAGGTAAGTGAAGAAGAGCTCGGTTTATATATGCTGGGTATTAACAGGCAGGACAAGCAGCAGATCGGGAGGGCCGTAAGCCATGTTTAAAGTCAAATATTTTGAGGTGATCCGGACGGCGGCGGTCATACTGATTGCGCTGGCCATCGCCTTTATCATTATTTCGCTCGTCAGCGACCAGCCGCTTAAGACCATAGGTATTTTTCTGTGGGAGCCTATTTCCACCAAGGGGCATATCGGCAACGTGATCGAAATGGCCATTCCGCTGATGTTCACCGGTCTTGCCGTGTCCCTGCTGTTCCGGGCGAATATGTTCAACCTCGGGGCAGAAGGTATCTTCTATTTCTCCGGCGTAGTGGCTTCTGTACTGGCCATCCACCTGAGCCTGAACAGCTGGTTTCATCCAATCGTAGCGATTGCGGCAGGTTCAATTGTCGGAGCGCTGCTGTCGGCGATCCCGGGTATTCTCAAAGCCAAGTGGAACGCCAACGAGCTGGTCACTTCACTGATGTTCAACAATATTTTGTTCGGAATCGGACTCTATCTGCTTAACTATCATCTGCGCGATGCAAAGGCTTTTGCCAATGTATCCTACAAGTTTCAAGAGACAGCCCAGCTGAGCAAAATCTTCACCGGCACACGCATCCACACCGGTCTGATTATTGTACTGGTAATGATCGTTCTGGCCCACCTGTTCCTGTACCGGACCAAATGGGGCTATGAGCTGCGGATGACCGGTGTGAACCGTGATTTTGCCCGCTACTCGGGTATGAAGACTGCAAAAGTAATCATTCTGGTCCATCTGATTGCCGGCTTTATCGCCGGAATGGGCGGATCAGTCGAAGTATTGGGAATGTACAACCGGTTCCAGTGGGCATCTCTGCCCGGGTACGGTCTTGACGGTGCACTGGTGGCGATGCTGGCCAAAAACAATCCGATATCCGTTATCGGCTCAGCCCTGTTCCTGGCTTACATCCGCATCGGCGCCGATATGATGGCCCGTCTGTCGGATGTGCCCTCCGAGATGATCTCGATCATCCAGGCGGTTATTATCCTGCTGATCTCCGCTGAGCAATTCCTGAAATTCTGGAAAAACCGGATGCTGCTGAAGGAGGCGAAAGCAAACGCATGAACAGTCTGCTGGATGTTATTTTTACGACGGACTTTGCCTTCTCGCTGCTGCGTGTAACCACACCTATTCTGTTCGCTGCACTGGGGGCGCTGATTTCCAACCGGGCCGGCATTATTAATATCGGGATGGAAGGGATCATGCTGGTGTCGGCCCTGGCCGGGGTCATTGTCAGCGCGTATACCCAGAGTGCCTGGGTTGGACTGCTTGGCGCGGTGATGTCGGGAACACTGATTGCCGGCGTGCTGGCCTTTTTTACCCTGAAATTTAAGACGCATATTATTCTCGGCGGGGTTGCAATCAACATGTTCGCCTCAGGCGGTACAGTGTTCATCCTGTATCTGCTTAGCGGAGACAAGGGGTCCTCGACCTCTCTGGCCAGTAAAGTGCTGCCAAATGTGCAGATTCCGCTGCTGAAGGATATTCCGGTGCTTGGGCCTATTCTGTCAGGGCACCACATTCTGACCTACGTCTCCATTCTGGCTGTACTGGTCGTGTATTATCTGCTGAACCGCACACCGCTTGGACTGCGTATCCGTTCAGTCGGCGAGAACCCGCATGCCGCCCAGTCGGTCGGGGTCAGTGTAGTCCGGATTCAGTATACTGCGCTGCTGCTCAGCGGATTTTTTGCCAGCCTGGGCGGAGCTTACATGTCTATGGGCTATCTGTCACTGTTCACGCGTGATATGATCGCCGGCCGGGGCTGGATCGCGATTGCCGCAGAATCCATGGGCCGCAGCACAACGATCGGGACGGCGCTGACCTCGCTGCTGTTCGGAGCAGCCGATGCATTGTCCAATGCGCTTCAGGTGCTGAAAATTCCGGCTGAGCTGATCGCTACGCTGCCTTATGTGGCAACTGTGATCGGTCTGGTCATCTATGCGGTCTCAGAGACCCGGAAGAAGAACAAGAAGGTTAAAGCTCCTGTGGTGAAGTAGCGGAGAGCTGCTTCAGGCAAGGATTGGCTGCTGAGAAAGACATAAGGGGGAGAACAACGATGCCAAGACCCATAATTATTGACTGTGACCCGGGGCATGATGACGCGATTGCGATTCTGCTGGCGCTGGCGCATCCGGAGGAGCTGGAAATCCGGGGCATTACAACGGTAGGCGGTAACCAGATTCTTGATAAAATAACGGATAACGCCCTGAAGGTGCTCAGCTTCGTTAATGCGGATATCCCTGTTGCCAAAGGGGCAGCCGGACCGCTGTTCGGCAAGCTGGTGACGGGAGAGGAAGCGCACGGAGAATCCGGGATGGACGGCCCGGTGCTGCCGGCCAGCAGGTTCAAGCCGGTGGAGCAGGGTGCGGTTGAATTCATGCTCGGGCTTATCCGCGCATCGGAGAAGCCGGTTACACTGGTGCCGCTGGCACCGTTAACCAATATTGCACTGCTAATCACCGCTTACCCGGAAGTAAAGAGCAAGATTAAGGAAATCTCGCTGATGGGCGGGGGCCTGGCTTACGGGAATGTGACCAGCACGGCTGAATTCAATATCTTTGTAGACCCGGAAGCTGCACGGATCGTCTATGAATCGGGTATTCCTATTGTGATGAGCGGTCTGGATGTGACGGATAAGGCGGCGATTTTCGAGGAGGAAATCCTTGAGCTGAAGCAGAAGGGCCCGGTGTCTGTAATGGTCGGGGAGCTGCTGGATTTCTACTCAATCTATGGCAAAAAAATGGGCTACGTCGGCAACGCGCTGCATGATCCATGCGCCGTAGCCTGGCTGGTGCACCCGGAGCTGTTCCAGTCAGAGCAGCTCTATGTGACGGTGGAAACCGAGGGTAAGCTGACCCGCGGCATGACCGTGGCTGACCGCAGAAAGAAGCCGGACCGCCAGCCGAATGTGCAGGTGCTGACCGGTGTTGACCGCGAAGCGTTCATGAAGCTGCTGTTCGATTCACTGGAACGGCTGGACCAGGGGCTGCTTGCGGCGGCCGGGGGAAATAGCTGATGGCCGGCTGGGAGAATCTGCAGGAGACGGCAAAGTTCGAGCTGCAGCAGCGAAACGAGGAAGGCTGCCGGACGGATGGAATAGCTGAGAAGCTGGCCGCTGCAGGTACTGATGAAAGCAGGCTGATGGAAGTCTACCGCGAGCTGATGGAGCTTGAGGTGGCTGAGGATTTCCCGTATCAGGAGCCCTCGGGGCTTGATGAAATCCGCGCCCTGCGGCCGGACGGGCCGCGCAGGCTTGACCCTTCGTGGACGCCTGAGCAGTGGCGGGATAAATTCCACGGGGCCTGGCTGGGCAGAAGCGTCGGCTGCGCGCTCGGCAAGCCGCTGGAGCATTGGGATTATCTGTACGGCAAGGACGGCCGTCCGGGCTGGGAGAACATCGAGCTCTGGTTCCAGGGTGCGGATGCCTGGCCGATTAAGGGCTATACGCCGGATAACTCCAGAGCGGAAGCGGAGTACGGGCTTGGCCTTAGCGCCTGGTCCTTCACCAGCACGCGGGAGAAGATCAGGTTCATGGAGAGTGACGACGACCTCCGTTATACCGTCCTGGGGCTGCTGCTGCTGGAGCAGAAGGGGCTTACCTGGGATGCCTGGGATATCGGCAAGCTGTGGCACGGCAACCTGACCTATGCGCAGGTATGTACCGCCGAAACGCAGACCTATATGAACTTCGCCGCTGAAACCTCCCATATGCATAAGGAGAAGCCGGCTGACTGGGCGCAGCGGCTGGAACGGGTGCGGATGCATCTTAATCCGTACCGTGAATGGATCGGCGCTGCCATCCGGGCAGACGGGCTGGCTTACGGCGCAGCCGGGCATCCGGAGCTGGCCGCCGAGCTGGGCTGGCGTGATGCGTCCTTCTCCCATGTGAAGAACGGGATCTACGGCGAGATGTTCAACGCGGCCATGATCTCGGCCGCCTTCGCGGAGCAGGACAACGAGCGGATTCTGGAGATTGGACTCAGCGAGGTTCCGGCTAAGAGCCGGCTCGCCGAGGCGGTGCTCCAGGGGATTGATATTGCCCAATCAGCCAAAAGTGAACGCGAGCTGGTCAGCCGTATCTGGGATAAGTTCAGCCATTATGATCCGGTGCATACAGTCAATAATGCTGCGCTTGTTGCTGCATCGCTGGTCTATGGCGGCAATGACTTTGAGAAGGCGGTAGTTACCTCTGTATATGGCGGAATGGACACGGACTGCAACGGGGCTACGGTAGGCTCGATCATGGGTGCGAAGCTGGGTGCAAGCCAGCTGCCGGCAAGCTGGACAGCACCGCTGAACGATACGCTGTATGCTGACCTTCCGGGCTTCCATCCGATTGCCATTTCGGCCTGCGCGGAGCGGAGCTATCAGGTGTTTCTGAAGCTGCGTGCGGAGCTTGGACAGGGTTAGGTTGCTTATAAAATGTATAATAACGCTCTTTGCAAGAAGCGGACACTGCGGTGTCTCTTCCGGCAAAGAGCGTTTTTTTATGGCCGGGCCGGCAAGCCGCTGCCCATCCACGAATAAAATAACAACGGAAATATGTCACAGAAATAGTGAACTATGTTAGCATAATCTATAGTTATTTGGTTGGCAGTTAACTAACAATTGCATACAGAATCAATGGGGGAGGAGTGCGGTTCATGCTAAAGGCGCTGATTGTGGATGATGAGCCCTGGGTACTGGAGGGGCTGCGGATTATGGTGGACTGGGAGAAATCCGGCTTTGAGCTGTGCGGTGAGGCGTTGAACGGGCCGGAGGCGCTGCGGCTGATTGAGCTGCACCAGCCGGACCTTGTACTGACGGATATCAATATACCGGTATTTAACGGACTGGAGCTGATCACCAGGCTGAATCAATCGATGGCCCGGCCGCCCCGGTTTGTCATTCTGAGCGGGTATGATGATTTCCAGTATGCCCGGACAGCCCTGCGCCAGCGGGTGGAGCAGTATCTGCTGAAGCCGGTTGACGAGGAGGAGCTGGAGGACCTGCTGGGCAGGCTCAGTACCATAATCACTAGTGAAATCGCTTCCATCGATGAGCAGCAGCAGAAGCAGGCGGGAATCATCGGCAGCCTGCTAAACCGTCTGATTCAGGGCGAGGATGAGGGTGATTTCCGGCTGGTGGCCTCCAGCCTGATTAAGCTCCCCGCGGATAGCGAGCTGCTCGGCATTCTGGCCGATCCGCCGTCAGCTGCAGGGCATCTGCGGCAGCTGGCGCACAGCTGCTTTCCCGCCGAGCTGACCTGCAGCTTTCAGGACAGTGCTGAACGGGCAGGGCTGCTGCTGCAATCGGAAGGGATCTCCCGGGAGAGCCTGAAGGCCGGCATCACTGGCCTGCAGCAGGAGCTGGAGAAGCTGCTGCTGGAGCCGGTGGCGGTGATGGTCAGTGACAGAATGGCAGGCATCGAATCCGTTAAGGAGATTTATCTGCAGCTGCTGGAAATGCAGAAGCTGAGGTACTCTGCCGAGCAGGGAGGCGTGTTTTTTCACAGTGAGTTCAAGCGGAGCGGCCGAGCTGGAGGCAGGGAGCAGGTCACCTTTACAGACCTGCTGGATAAAGTCAAAGCAGGTGAACTGCAGGAGATTGAACCGTGTGTGCGGGAGCTCTTCCGGCTGTATTCGCAGCAGCAGTATTCCGTGGAAGCTGTGCAGGCCGGCATTGCCCATCTGGAAATGAACCTGTGCAGGCTGGCGGCTGAGCATAGCGGAGACCCGGCAGCGATGATGAAGGGGCATCAGGAGGCCTGGGGCAGTCTGGGCGAGCTCAGTGATTATTCGCGGCTCGGAGCCTATGCCAGCGGTCTCTGCAATACGGCGGCGGCTTATCTGGCACAGCTCCAGGAGGCGAATGAGGGGAACACCATCTATAACGTCATCCGCTATGTGGACCAGGAATTCCGCAATAAGCTGCAGCTGCAGGAGCTGGCCCGGCAGTTTCATATGAACCCGGCCTATCTTGGACAGCTGTTCCGCAAGGAGACGGGACGCAGCTTCAGCGAATATCTGAACGTCAAGCGGATTGAAGCAGCCAAGGCGCTGCTCAAGCGGACAGAGCTGAAAATTTCCGATGTGGCGGCCCAGGTCGGGTTCAGCAACACGGATTATTTTATCGACAAATTCAAGGGAATCGCAGGCGTTCTGCCTTCTGTATACAAGAACTCTGATCACAGCAAGCAGCTCTAGGAAAGCCGGGTGCACAAGCCATGCTCAAAAAAAGGTTCCGCTTCAACAATATCGTCAACGACATTCCGCTGAATTATAAGTTTATTCTGATCTACATCGTGGGTGTACTGCTGCCCATTATGGTCATCAACCTGGTGTTTCTCGGACGGATTACGGACCTCATCAAGTCGAGGGAGGAGCAGAACCTGGAAATTTCCCTGGAGCGGGCAAGAAAGGATATTCATGATTTTATTGAGGGCGGGGTCGCCGTCAGCTATACCCTGTCCACAGACAAGAACCTGTATGAAATGCTGGACCGTCCCTATAAGGATTCCATTGATTTTTATGACGCCTATGATGAGGAGCTGCGCGACCGGCTGTACAGTTTCATGCCTGTTAACAACCAGATTGAGCGGATTACGGTATATACTGCCAACCAGTCTATTGTATCCGGCGGCAATTATCAGGCTATTAACGCGAAAATCCGCACAAGCGGCTGGTACAGGCAAGCGGAGTCTTCCGGCAACCAGGTGGTTGTAGCCGCCTACCGGATAAGCGAGAACAGTAACTCTTCCACACCAATGCTCAGCATCATTGACTGGATGGATCACTACAGCTCGTTCGGCACCTATGAGAAGCTGTCGCGGATTGATCTCGACCTCAGTGAGGTGTATGACATCATTGTCCGCGAAAAGGATTATTTGAGCCTTTACCTGGTCAATGAGCAGAATCAGATCGTCATGTCAGAGGCAAGCGGCTATCAGCATATAACAGATGAGCCTTATCCGCTGTTTACGCAGCCTGAGGACGGGGAACAGGAGGTGCACATCCTGCCTATCGGTACAGCCAATTATCTCAAAGGCTGGCGGCTAATCGGCATTACTCAGGGGGAGCGGATTGCCCAGGCTGTTCTGGATATCCGGCTGTATGCGGCGGTGCTGGCGACCACGGTCACCCTGCTGACCTCGGCTTTTATCTATGTGATGCTGCGCTCCTATAATTACCGGGTGAAGCGGCTGGCCCGGCATATGCAGAAGGTGAGCAACGAGAAGTTTGAGCTGATCAGAATTGATGAGGGCCGGGATGAAATCGGCGGGCTGATTCATAATTTCAACCGGATGACCTCACGGATCAATTCGCTGATTAACGACGTGTATAAGCTGGAGATCCAGAGTAAGAACCTGGAGATGGAGCGGGTGAGGGCTGAGCTGAATTTTCTGCAGAGCCAGATGAATCCGCATTTTCTGTTCAACACGCTGAATGCCATTCTCGTAGTCTGCACCAAGAACAAATATGACGATGTGACGGATATTATCAAAAGCCTCTCCAAGCTGCTGCGCAGGCTGCTCAGATGGAAGGAGGACCTCGTGTCACTGCAGGAGGAAATGCAGTTTATCGAAATGTATCTGAAGATCGAGAAATTCAGGTTCCGCGACAAGTTCGATTACCAGTTCGAAATTGAAGAGCAGGCGCTTACCTACAAAATACCTAAGCTGAGCATGCAGCCGCTTGTCGAGAACTCCTGCAAGCACGGCCTGCAGACCATAGAGGGGCTCGGGGTGATCAGGATCAGGGCGGCTGCCCTGGAGGACCGTCTGCAGATTACCGTTTCAGACAACGGAAAAGGGATGGATGCTGCCAAGCTGAAGGAGCTGCTGCATAATATCCGCACCGAGGATTCCTCCGGGCTGAATATCGGGATGCGTAATGTATACCGCAGGCTGGAGCTGTATTATGCGGATCAGGTTACTTTTGAAATCATCAGCGCACCGGATGAAGGGACGTCCGTGTCGTTCGGTATCCCGCTGAAGCTGCTGGAGCGGATTCATCCGCCGGGAGGGGAGTGAAGGCTGTGACAATGTATAAAGTGCTGCTGATTGATGATGAGCCTAGCGCTCTGGAGGCAATGGAGCTGTGGATCGACTGGCAGGTGCTGGGCTTTGAAATTGTCGGAACCTGTGCGAACGGCCAGGCGGGACTGCAGATGATCCGGGAGCTTGCACCGGATCTCGTCATTACAGATGTGAACATGCCGCTGCTCAGCGGCCTGGAGATGGTTGCCGCCTGGCAGCAGGCAGGGGGCAGGGAGACCAAGTTCGCTATTCTCAGCGGCTACAGTGAGTTTGAATATGCGCAGACGGCGATCCGGTACGGCATTCATCACTATCTGCTGAAGCCGGTATTTCCGGAGGAGGCCGGGGAAGAGCTGCGTCAAATCCGCCTGGAGCTGGACCAGGAGGCACACAGCCGCAAATGCCGTCAGCTTGCCGTGTCGGAAGAGGCCGCGGCGTTCATTAAAGGGCTGCTCCTCGGGCAGACCTCTGTACAGGCTGCCCCGGAGCTGCTTGCCGGGCTGCCGGAAGACGCGGACAGCTGGAGTGTATGCCTAATCCTGACTGAGCCGCAGCGTTATGCCGAAGTCAGAGGCCGGGCCGCTGCGCTGCTCACGGGCATGGCGGATGCGGTTCTTGCAGATATGGAAGCGGGCGGCTGCGCAATGGTGCTTGGCAGTGCTTCGGCTGAGGAAGGCCGCCGGACACTAGTGCGGATAACCGATGCACTGCGGCAGGAGTGCCCGGATATTCCGTTATTTATGGCGTCCGGTGACAATACAGCTGTACTTAACGGCATTAATCACAGCTACCAGACAGCTAAAGAAACGCTGCAGCATTTCTTTTATAGAGCTCCTGCGGCAGGGCTGCTGATGTATGAGGAGATCCGTAATACCCCCTTCAGCAGCGATTATGACCATATCCGGCTGGCCGATGAACTGACCGGCTTCGTAAATACGCTGGACCTGCCCGGCTTCCGGGAGGCGACGGCCAGTGCGGCCCGCAGCTTCCGTGCAAAGCATGTGTCCCCGGGTACCGTGAGGAAATTCATCATTCATCTGATCTACCGGATCCGGGAGCTGGCTCCGCTGCCGGAGGAGGAAGCGGCCAGCGAGAATTCCGGGGAGCGCCGTTTATCCGAGCTTACCAGCCAGTTGCTAACGCTGGACAGACTGATGAAGCATCTGGATGCTGCTGCCGAGGCAGGAATCGGACTGCTGCTGCAGGAGCGGGACAGGCGCTCGCACGATGTTGTAAGAGATATCAACCTCTACATCCGGGAGCACTACCGTGAGAGCCTGACGATTCAGAGGCTGGCGGAAATCTTTTATCTGCACCCCGTCTATCTGGGCCAGCTCCTGATCAAAAAGAACGGAATGGGCTTCAATGAGCTTCTGCACAGCCTGCGGATTGAAGAGGCGGTGAAGCTGCTGGAGGAGCGCAGGCTTAAGCTGTCGGAGATTGCCGAGAAGGTAGGCTATGCCAATTACGGGCAGTTCCTGAAGCAGTTTGAGAAGAAGATGCATCTGTCCCCGAACGAATACCGGCAGGCAAAGTCCTAAAGTTTTTTGGGTTATACCTTTAATTCGGTTGTATTTTGCGCCTGGAATCACCTCTATAATTTATAAATGTAAGTGCTTACAAAAAAGGCGTAACCAAAAATATGGAGGTGCTTTATGGGGGGCAAGTCAAAACGGACGTTCAAGTTATCGCTGATCACGCTGTTATCCCTGAGCTTTGCACTCGCCGGCTGCGGCGGCAATAACAACGGCAATACCAAGGATAATGCCAAGGCTGAAGAGACCGGTGCGGCACAAACTGCAGGAGCTGCGGACACGGGCGACAAAATTGAGCCGTTCAACATCAGTGTGTTTCTGGGCGAAGCCGGCCAGCAGCCGACGCCGGACAATAAAATTTACAAGAAAATCAAAGATGAAACGGGTGCCAGCTTCAATTTTGAATTTTTGGCAGGCGACATTAACCAGAAGCTGGGCGTTATGATTGCCGGCCAGGATTATCCCGATATGATGACAGGGAATACGAAGCTGACTGCAGCGGGTGCATATATTCCGCTCGAAGATCTGATTGAAGAGCATGCTCCGAATTTGAAAGCGCATTATGCAGAGTACTGGAACATGATGAAGGACCCTAATGACGGACATATCTATATCCTGCCTAACTACGGGGTATACAACGGCAAGGTAAACAGCGCCTGGTATTCAGGCCCGGCCTTCTGGATCCAGAAGGCAGTGCTCAAGGAATTCGGCTATCCGCAGGTCAAGACACTGGATGAGTACTTTGACCTGATTGAGAAATACAAAGAGAAATATCCGAAAATTGACGGCAGTCCGACCATCGGCTTCGAAATTCTGAATTATGACTGGAAAAACTGGGGACTGTTCAATGCGCCTCAGCATCTGATCGGGCATCCGAACGATGGCGGTGTTGTGGTCAAAGACGGCGTGGCTGAGATTTTTGCAGACAAGGATTATGCCAAGCAGTATTACCAGAAGCTCAATGAACTCAATCAAAAGGGTCTGATCGATAAAGAGACCTTTGTGCAGAACTATGACCAGTATATGGCGAAGCTGTCCAGCGGAACCGTTCTGGGGATGTTCGACCAGCACTGGAACTTCAACGCTGCCGAGGATTCACTGACCACCCAGGGCAAAATTGAACGTACCTACGTCGGGCTCCCGCTCGTATACGACAAGGCTACCAAGGACTATTACCGTGATCTTGCGGTTCTGAACCTTAACAACGGCTTCGGTATCAGTATCAACGCCAAGGATCCGGTAAAAATTATCAAGCTGCTCGACACCCTGATTCAGGAAGAATGGCAGAAGACCTTCTCCTGGGGTATTGAAGGCGAAGATTATATCGTAGAGAACGGCAGATTCATGAGAACACAGGAGCAGCGCGACAATGCAGCTGATGCTACCTGGCAGCTGGCCAATAAAGCCAAGTCGCTCTTCAGCTACCTTCCTAAGATGGAGGGAAGCTTCAGTGATGGCAACTCGACGGACGCAGCAGCACAGCCGGAAGAGTATAAGGCAGGACTCAAGCCTTTTGATAAGGAAGTGCTTGATGCTTATGGCTACGATACTTATGTGGATTTCTTCAGTGAGCCGCCTGCCAACCCGGTCTATTACCCGGCCTGGTCCATTGACCTGATTGAAGGCTCCGATGCCAAAATAGCCAACACCAAATTAAATGAATTACAGACCAAATTCCTTCCTAAGGCAATTCTTGCGAGTCCGGATGAATTCGATGCCGTGTGGACCGATTATGTCGGGCAGATCCAGAAGGCCAATGTGAAGGCTTACGAAGACAAGATCAACGAGCAGATCAAATGGAGAATTGATAACTGGAGCAAGTAAGGAAGGCGCAATGAAACAGCAGGCGGAGGGCCGTTCCGGCCTTCCGCCTGCTCCAATAAACGATGGAGCGGGGAGACAATTACTATGGCTGAGACCTTAGAAACAGAAATAGCCGTCCGGCATCCCAACCGCCGCAAAAAGAAAAAGCGGCCGGTTACCTGGTCGCTGATTAAAAGCCAGAATCAGCTGATTTGGATGTCAGTGCCTTTAATGCTCTACATTATTCTTTTTGCCTACGTGCCCGTCTGGGGCTGGACAATGGCCTTCCAAAATTACCGCCCTGCAAAGTCCTTTAGTGAACAGGAATGGGTGGGCTTCAAGCAGTTCAACTTTCTGTTTACCGACGATAATTTTCTGCGTGTCCTGCGCAATACCTTGTCCATGGGGATCATTAACCTGGTGCTGGGATTTGTAACGGCCATTGTGCTGGCGCTGCTGCTGAATGAAATCAAAAATGTGCTTTGGAAAAGAACGGTACAAACCATCTCTTATCTGCCGCATTTCCTGTCGTGGATTATCGTTACCGGCATTGTGGCGACCTCGCTGTCGATCAATGACGGGATTATCAATATTGTATTGATGAAGCTGCACCTGATTAAAGAGCCAATTCTGTGGCTCAGTGAGGGCAAGTACTTCTGGGGCATTGTCGGCGCCTCGCATGTGTGGAAGGAAGTCGGCTGGAATACGATTATTTATCTGGCAGCTATTGCATCAATCGACCCGGCGCTGTATGAGGCTGCGGAAATCGACGGTGCGAGCCGCTACAAAAAAATGCAGTTTGTCACGCTGCCCGGCATTAAAGCGACCATCGTCATCCTGATGATCATGTCCATCGGGCATGTGCTGGAGGCAGGCTTTGAGGTACAGTACCTGCTTGGTAACGGGCTTGTCGTCGATTGGGCGGAAACGATAGATATTTTTGTACTAAAATACGGGCTGGCGCAAGGCAACTATTCACTCGCAACCGCAGGCGGTATCTTCAAAACAGTGGTCAGCGTAACCTTGCTGCTTATGGCTAACGGTATTTCCAAGCGGCTTGGGGAAGAGAGGTTGTTATAAATGGATAACAAGCAGATTAGCCCCGGGCACAACACAGGCATGACAGTGAGAAAAAGCATTGGCAAAGGGAAGCTGGAGCCTGTGCTGTTCACCACCTTTAATACAGTATTTATGATTTGTCTCGTGATTGTTACCTTGTATCCGTTCCTGAATACCATTGCCGTTTCGTTTAACGCGGGGAATGACACAATCCGCGGCGGCATTTACTTATGGCCGAGAGCCTGGACTGTCCAGAATTACAAGGCGATCTTTGCCTCCGGCACGATTTATGATGCTTTTCTGGTTTCTGTAGCGCGGACGGTGCTGTCGACAGTACTGAATATCTTTCTGACGACCATGCTGGCCTATACGCTGAGCCGGCGGGAATATGTCTTCCGCCAGCCGATCACGGTGATCTTCGTGCTGACGATGTATTTCAGCGCCGGTCTGATCCCGAGCTATTTCCTGATCAAGGATCTGAACCTGATTAACAGCTTCTGGGTTTATATTCTCCCGTCGATGATCAGTGCCTTCAATATGATCGTTATCCGGACTTATATCGGTACCATTCCTGAAAGCCTGATGGAATCAGCGAAAATTGACGGAGCCGGAGATTTCAAAATCTTCATGAGGGTGGTCTTCCCGCTGTGTAAGCCGGTGCTTGCAACGATAGCGCTGTTTGTGGCGGTAGGCGCCTGGAACTCCTGGTTCGATGCCTTTATCTACACCTCCTCCCGGCAGCACCTGAGTACACTGCAGTACGAGCTGATGAAGCTGCTGTCCTCGACGATGAACTCCAACAGCAACCCGAACGTTGCCGCCGGGGTAGGGATGGACCAAGATTCAGCACGGGCGCTGGTGACACCGCTGTCGATCCGGGCCGCGATTACAGTAGTCGCTTCGGTTCCGATCCTGCTCGTGTATCCGTTCATGCAGAAGTATTTTGTGGTCGGGCTGAATGTGGGGAGTGTTAAGGAGTAGGAGCTGAGTTCTCAAATTAAGTGGAAATTGGCCACCTATTTTGCGGCTAAAGGCTGGAAATTGAGTATTAGCGGGAAAATGGTCATCTAAATCTGCTGTTTTCGCCACTATTGGGGCTTACGGGATATAGGTACCTTTATCGACTAAAAGGAAGGTTATTTGCATGGAGATGAAGCAGTCATTCATAAAGTATACGAACCCGGTGCTGCCGGGTTTTTATCCTGATCCGAGCATTACCCGGGCGGGAGAGGACTATTATTTGGTCTGCAGCACCTTTGAGTATTTCCCCGGTGTTCCGCTGTTTCACAGCCGTGATCTGATTCACTGGGAGCAAATCGGCCATGTGCTGGACCGGATCAGCCAGCTCGATATCCGCAATTGCGGCAGCTCTGACGGGATTTATGCGCCGACCATCCGTTATCACGACGGGGTGTTTTATATGATTACAACAGATGTGCGGGGCCGGGGCAATTTCTATGTGACTGCCGCCGACCCCGCAGGCCCCTGGTCTGACCCGGTCTCAGTACCGTTCGGCGGTATTGATCCATCGCTCATGTTTGATGAGGATGGCAGAGTCTATGTAACCGCCCAGCAGGGTGCAGGCTATGACTCGCATATCATCCAGTATGAGATTGATATTGCTACCGGAGCAGCGCTGACTGAGCCTGTGGTGATCTGGACCGGGGACGGAGGACCGTGGCTGGAGGGGCCGCATCTGTATAAGATTAACGGGACGTACTATATCATGGCGGCCTCCGGCGGCACGGCAAAGGAGCACCGTGAAATTATCGGCCGCAGCAGCTCGCCGTACGGTCCGTTCGAGGAGCTGGCCGAGCCGATTCTGACCCACAGGGAGCTTGAGCATCCGATCCAGTACCTGGGTCATGCCGATCTGATCGAAGGGCCGGATGGCGGCTGGTGGTCGGTCTTTCTTGGTGTACGTCTTGGAGAAGAGGGCTACGGGGTGCTTGGCCGGGAGACGTATCTTGCTCCGGTGAGCTGGAGCGAAGACGGCTGGCCGATGATTGATAATAACGAGGGTACCGTAGGACTGGAGATGTGTGTTGAGCGGCCTGGTTACAGTGACGGGAATGAGGAAGTTGAGAGTGACGGTGGTTATAGCGGTCGGCACGATTTTGACCAAAGTATGCTTCCGTATGATCTGGTCTTCCTGCGGAATCCAGCTGAACACAGCTGGTCGCTGGAGGAACGTACCGGCTGGCTGGCGCTGAAGGGCCAGCCGGCCGGACTTAGCGATGCCGGGCAGACAGCCTTCATCGGCCGCAGACAGCAGCATTTTACCGCTGAGTGGAGCACGCTGGTCGAGCTGGATGTTCATTCAGATGATGCGGAAGCCGGATTGTGCGTCAGAATGAATGAGCGTGCCCATTATGAGGCGGGGATGGTCCGCAGGAACGGACAGCTGCTGGTGTTTGCACGGCTGACGGTGAGAGGGCAGACTGAGCTGGCGGCGGAGGTTCCGGTAAAGTGGTCTGAAGGCAGCGTTTTTCTGAAAATTGCCGCAGATTACCACGAGTACCGTCTGCTGTATTCCATGGACGGTGAGGAGTGGATCCAGCTTGCAGCAGGCGCAGCATATGAGCTGTCACCGCAGGCGGCTGAAGGAAATGCTTTTACCGGAGTAGTGGTCGGCATGTACGCTGCGGGCAACGGGCGGGAACTGCCGGGGGCTGCTTATTTTGACTGGTTTGAGTGGAGGGCTTGAGCGGCAGTCAACACAATTCAGCTTAATTCGGGAGGCTAGTACGATGGAGAATAACAGTTTTAGCGGGCCCTCGTTAAAAGAGATATTTACTGATGATTTCAAAATCGGTGCAACGGTAAACCCGCTGACGATCCGTTCCCAGGAGCAGCTGCTGGCGTATCATTTTAACAGTATTACTGCCGAGAATGAAATGAAGTTTGAGAGTATGCATCCGCAGGAGGAGGTATACACCTTTGATCATGCGGACGAGCTGGCGGCTTTTGCCCGGAAGCACGGGCTCGCGATGCGCGGTCATACCCTGGTGTGGCATAACCAGACGAGCGATTGGCTGTTTAGGGACGGAGCAGGCGCAGCGGTAAGTAAAGAGCTTCTGCTGTCACGCCTGAAGTCACATATTGATACAGTAGTCGGACGTTACCGGGGGCAGATTTATGCCTGGGATGTCGTCAACGAGGTAATCGCTGATGAAGGCCCGGAGCTGCTGCGGCCATCCAAATGGCTGGAGATAGCCGGACCTGAGTTCATTGCGCGGGCGTTCGAATATGCCCACGCGGCTGATCCGCAGGCCCTGCTATTCTACAATGACTACAATGAAAGTCATCCGCAGAAGCGCGACAAAATCTATACTCTAATGAAGTCGCTGCTGGAGCAGGGGGTGCCGGTCCACGGTGTCGGACTGCAGGCCCACTGGAATCTGTACGACCCCGCGCTGGATGAGATCCGGGCAGCGATCGAGAAGTACGCCTCGCTCGGGCTGCAGCTGCAGCTTACCGAGCTGGATATGTCCCTGTTCCGCTTCGACGATAAGCGGACGGACCTGACAAGCCCGCCGCCGGAGCTGCTTGAGCTCCAGGCGGAGCGCTATGACGCGGTATTCCGGCTGCTCCAGGAATACCGGCAGGTCATCTCGTCCGTCACCTTCTGGGGGGCGGCGGACGACTACACCTGGCTGGACAACTTCCCTGTCCGCGGACGCAAAAACTGGCCGTTCCTGTTCGACGAACAGCACCGGCCGAAGCCCGCATTCGAGCGGCTTGCTGTGCGCAGCCGCTGAGCTGTAATAGAACAAGAGAGCGGAGCTAGCTTAGCTCCGCTTTTCTCTGGTTGAATAAGAGCTGGTTTGTTAAGGTCACCGGTTAGAGTTTATCGACTTACTGACTAGAGGCGATCCGGACTTGTTAACAAACGTATAGGTTCAATCTAAGTTCCGCTTATCCTCTCAGTGAGGCTCATTGGATGCAGTTAAAGTAACTATACAAGTTAGGGCAGCGGTCTCCCGTTTATGGGGGCCGCTATTTTGTTTATGTAGTTAAGTAACCTAAACTGGCCCGTGGGACTAAATGAGAGGCAAAATGCGTTTGACTGAAGTCAAACTCCAGATTAAGGCCGCCGGCCGGAAGCCGGGTCCCAAGCCCACCCTTAAAGGGAAAAATCCCTTTAATGAGCTGAAAGCCGGCCGCGAGCCCGCCCTTAAAGGGAAAAATCCCTTTAATGAGCCGAAGGCCGGGCCTCGAGCCCATCACTAAAGGGAAAAATCCCTTTAATGCGCCGAAAGCCGGGCCCCAAGCCCGCCCTTAAAGGGAAAAATCCCTTTAATGCGCCGAAAGCCGGGCCCCAAGCCCATCATGAAAGGGAAAAATCCCTTTAATGAACTGAAAGCCGGGTCCCAAGCCCGCCCTTAAAGGGAAAAATCCCTTTAATGAGCTGAAAGCCGGTCCGCGAGCCCATCATTAAAGGGAAAAATCCCTTTAATGAGCCGAAAGCCGGACCTCGAGCCCATCATTAAAGGGAAAAATCCCTTTAATGCGCCGAAAGCCGGGTCCCAAGCCCATCATTAAAGGGAAAAATCCCTTTAATGAGCCGAAAGCCGGGCGG
Organism: Paenibacillus sp. FSL R7-0273; assembly: GCF_000758625.1. Taxonomy (NCBI): domain Bacteria; kingdom Bacillati; phylum Bacillota; class Bacilli; order Caryophanales; family Paenibacillaceae; genus Paenibacillus; species Paenibacillus sp. FSL R7-0273. The sequence goes on along the minus strand of NZ_CP009283.1, from coordinate 6,263,166 downwards.
CACACTGAGGTTTGCCCCGCCGCCTGGGGCTTCCCGACCGCGCACGGGAAGGCGCGGGCGGCGCGGAAACCCCGAGCCGCGCTGTATTTCTTACATAACAGCCCCTTCTTCCGGAGGAGCAGGATAATTTTAACTCCGGCCGCACATCCTTAGAGGAAGGGAATCCTCTCACAGGTCTGATATATATTTTTAAAAATAAATGATGACACAGTGAAGGTTATGCCTTATTATTTAAAGAGATTTTTAATAAAACAGTTTTAAAATAGTTGTAGTACACTTCACGGGGGAACAAGCTTTATTATCAGCAGGTCCGGAGAGGGGCGGAATACGATTTTATCGCTGAGCGGAGTAAGTAAAAGCTTCGAACTAAGGGGAGGCAGTCATCACGCGGTCCGGGACGTATCGCTTACAGTAAAACCTGCTTCAATCCACGGCATCATCGGGGCAAGCGGGGCCGGTAAATCGACGCTGCTGCGTCTGATGAATCTGCTGGAGCGGCCGGACAACGGCACGGTGACTGTGGCCGGCAAAGAGCTGACGGCATTAACAGAGAAAGAGCTGCGCCGGGAGCGGCAGAAGATCGGGATGATCTTTCAGCATTTTAATCTGGTCGCCAATGCCACCGTCAGCCGTAATGTGTCCATTCCGCTGGAGCTGGCGCGTGTGCCGAAGGGAGAGCGCCAGAAGCGGGTGGCTGAGGTGCTTGAGTTCGTCGGCCTGACCGACAAAGCGGAGCAGTATCCCGCCCGGCTCAGCGGCGGCCAGCGGCAAAGGGTAGCGATTGCCCGCGCCCTTGCCAACAGCCCGCAGCTGCTGCTGTGCGATGAGCCGACCTCCGCGCTGGACCCGGTGACTACGGCGGACATCCTTAGCGTGCTGAAGCATATCAACGCTGCGCTCGGCGTAACGATTGTGATCGTAACCCATGAGCTGGATGTGGTGCGCAGCATCTGCACTGAGGTCTCCGTCATGGAGGACGGGAGAATCGTGGATTCCTTTTCACGGGAAGAGCACGGTTTCCTTCCGCCTTCGGGGCATTCCGGCTCCTACCGCGAGCAGATTACCGGCAAGGCAGGTGGGCGATAATGTGGGAAAGCATGCTGAAATACCAGGATCTGATGTGGCAGTCGATCGGCGAAACCTTTGTCATGGTCGGGATATCCATTCTGGCGGCGCTGCTGGTCGGACTTCCGCTGGGCACGGTGCTGTATTTTTGCCGCAAGGGACAGCTTTATGAGAACCGGAGCCTGTCGCTGACGCTGAACAGCATCGTTAATGTGGTCCGCTCCTTTCCGTTCCTGCTGCTGGTGGTGGCGCTCATTCCGGTGACCCGCTTCCTGGTTGGAACGTCTATCGGAACCTTGGCCTCGACGGTGCCTCTGTCCGTAGTCGCTATAGCTTACTATGCGCGTCTGGTAGAGCAGTCCCTGCTGGAGGTATCCAAGGGTACGATTGAGGCGGCCCTGTCCATGGGGGCATCGAAGGTGGAGCTGATTTTCAAGTTCCTGTATGTGGAGGCGCGGTCGGGGCTGGTGCTCGGACTCACGGCTTCCACGATCAGCTTTATTTCTTTTTCAACGGTGATGGGTGTTGTTGGAGGCGGGGGTGTCGGCGATTTTGCCATCCGTTACGGGTATCAGCGGTTTGAGACGGAAGTGATGGCCTACGCCATCGTCGTCATGATTGCGCTCGTGCAGCTGATCCAGTTCACCGGAAGCACTGTGGCAAGACTGCTGGATAAGCGCTGATTAAAGGGAAGACTGAGCAATGAATGTGCAGGCTGTACTATTTTGAAATCCGAATATAAATACTGGGGGTTAATGAAAAACAATGAAAAAGTCCATGATTGCAATGCTGATGCTGTTCGTCCTGGTCGCTGCTGGCTGCGGTAACAACACTAACAATGCTCAAAATGCCGCAGAAGCTACGGAAGCACCGGCTGCTACAGCAGCAAGTACCGAACCCGTGAAAATCAAGGTAGCCACGCTGATTCCCCCGATGACCGATATTCTTGATATTGTAAAACCGCTGCTGCTGGAGGACGGGGTGGATATGGAGATCGTTGTGTTGTCCGACAATGTGCAGCCGAACGAGGCGCTGGCGAACAAGGAAGTGGACGCGAACTTCTTCCAGCATGTGCCTTACATGAAGCAGTTCAATGAGAGCAAGGGCTCGAATCTCGTTCCGGTACAGCCTGTATATGATGCGATTTACGGCGGATACTCCAAAAAGGTCAAATCCATCGAAGAGCTGCCGGAAGGTGCGACGCTGGTAATGGCCAATGACCCGTCGAATATCGGACGTTCGCTGCAGATGTTTGCCGATGCCGGTCTGATTAAGCTGAAGGATGGAGTAGGCATCACAGCAACCCAGGCGGATATTACGGAAAATCCGAAGAACTTCAAGATCGAGGAAGTTGACCTGCTGATGCTTGCCCGGATGCTGGATGACGGTGACCTGGTGGCGATGACTCCGGCTTATGCCAGCCCGCTTGGCCTGACTCCGAAGAAGGATGCGCTGATTACCGAGCGCGAGGATTCCGAGTTTACCATTACAATGGTTGCCCGTGAAGACAATCAGGATTCCGATGCGATCCAGAAGCTGGCGAAGCGCATCAGCGGTCCTGAGGTGAAGAAGTTCCTGGAAGATAATTATGCAGACATCGCTCTGCCGGCTTTTGAATAACCATTGATCAAAGAGGTCGTCCTGGTGAATCATCACCGTGGCGCCTCTTTTTTATGTGATACTGTGCAAATGGGAGATTCCCCCGATAATAAACGGGCTAACGCGCTTGGCCAGCTCGGCAGGCGTTTCTGTCCGGCCATCCTGATTCCAGCGGTAGGTTACGCCATAGATGGACCAGCTTAGCAGCGTTGCGGCGGAGCCTAACGCTTTTGAATGACCGGGTGTGCCCGCCGTTTTGCCAAGCAGCCTGAGAATGAGCTGTTCGAGCTGCAGCTTAATATTTTCTTCGATCATCAGGGCCACGGAATCATATTTCTTGACGCAATGCTGGCTTGATTCGTGGTAGGCACACAGCGCTCCGATTAGCTCCAGAAGAGTCTGCTCCGTCAGCAGGGCTTCGGTATCAAGCTTTTGAACGACCAGGGTTGTAAAAGCACCGGACAGCATGGCTTCCAGCAGCGCATATTTATCGGCAAAATGGGCATAAAACGTAGCCCGGTTAACTGTTGCGTTACTGGTTATATCACTGATCGTAATCTGGTTGAAGTCCTTGGTATTCAGCAGCCGGAGGAAGGCGTCCAGAATCAGCTGCCGTGTCCGGATCACACGCGGATCGTTTGGGTTAGGGGATAGTACATTAGCCATTAATGAACATCCTTTCTGGTGTCAAAAGATTCTTCTAATTATAATCATGCGCCCATGCGACAACAAATGTTTTCTTCCTCCCCGACAATGATCCGGGGGCTTCGCTTAAGCAACAATCCGGCTGGATTGTCGGTTGTAGGAGGAGCGTCTGCTTGATAAGCTAGCCTACATATCCCGCCGTGAACGGCTTGGGAGAACAGCCCGGGCAAAGATCCGGAATATCAGGGAGGCGTTACATTTGAGAAATGAGCAGCAGACACAAGCACTGGAGGCCTTGTTTGAGCCGTATAAGGTCCGGCAATTGACCATACCCAACCGGATTGTCATGTCACCCATGGCACGGGCCTTTTCCCCGCACGGTGTGCCGGGAGAGGACGTGGCCGCATACTATAGCCGCCGCGCGCAGAATGAAGTCGGACTTGTGATTACAGAGGGGGCGGTCATCGGCCATCCGGCAGCAGCAAGTGAATCCAGATTGCCGGATCTGTCCGGTGAGGCGGCTTTGGCAGGCTGGAGCAGCGTGGTGCGGCAGGTGCATGAAGCAGGGGGCACTATTTTCCCGCAGCTGGTGCATATGGGGATGATCCGTCCCGAAGGCACCGGGCCTCATCCGCAGGCAAAGTCACTGGGTCCCTCAGGGCTGGACCTTGAAGGCAACTATGCGGGCGAGCCGATGACTGAACAGGAGATTGCTGAAGTCATTCAGGCTTATGCGGACGCAGCGGCGAATGCCCGGCGGACCGGCTTTGACGGAATCGAGCTTCACGGGGCACACGGTTTTCTGATCGATCAGTTCTTCTGGGCAAAAACAAACCGGCGCACGGACCGTTACGGCGGCAATTATCTGCAGCGTACCACCTTTGCGGCGGAAGCTGTGCGGGCTGTACGTGCTGCGGTCGGGCCGGATTATCCGGTTTCGATGCGGCTGTCCCAGTGGAAAATGGCGGATTATACAGCGAAGCTGTGGGATACACCGGAACAGCTGGAGCAGTTCCTGAGCGTATTGGTTGAAGCGGGAGTGGATATTTTCCACGTCTCAACCCGCCGCTTTAATGAGCCGGGATTTGCCGGATCTGAGCTCAGCCTCGCCGGCTGGGTGAAGAAGCTCAGCGGCAAGACCACGATTGCTGTCGGCTCCGTCGGTATGGCAGATGACGGGGAGACCGGCGTACCCGGTTACCGGGAGCTAATGAGCCGGCTGAAGCAGCAGGAATTTGATCTGGTGGCCGTAGGCCGTGCGCTGCTCGGTGATCCGGAATGGGCGAAGAAGGTGCATGAAGGCAGACTGGATGACATTAAGCCGTTTACACCGGAAGCAGCGGCTGTTTTGTATTAAATGCTGCTGACCGTCATTGCAGGGGGATGCAAATCACAGCGCAAAAAGCAGCGGTTACTCCTTGTGGGGGGCCGCTGCTTTGTCTTTTATCGGATATCTGAATGGCTGATAAATATCTGCCCTGTTACTTATGCGTTTTAAGCAGCACAGGAGCCTCGAAGCATGCTGATTCAATCCACGTTCCACTGGTAAAATCGCGCCCGCGCACCACCACCTTATCGCTGTACACTTCAACATAATACCCCTGGCTGCCGTCCAGGTGAACATCCTCATTGTTCCACAGATACGCAACCGAGGCTGCGTTGAACATCGTGGCCGTCTCCCCGTTACCCGGGAACATCGTATGCTCCGCTTCCAGCTCCCAGTGGGTATGGCCGGTGAACAGCAGAGTCTGCGGGTATTTGTCCAGAATCGCACGCAGCTCCTTGTCTTGCGTAACTCCGTACCATTCCTGTTCTTCAAGAGAGCCGGCGACAGTATTCATCAGCGGCTGATGCAGGAAGAGAAAAACGGGCTGATCCGCTGCAGCCGGTCCGCCGTCAGGCCGCTCGCCGAGCTTCAGCTCCAGCCACTGGAGCTGTTCAGCCGACAGGCTGCAGAAGATCGGTAATCCCTCTTCGGTTCCCAGGAAAATAAAATGATATCCGCCGATCCAATGGTCATGATAAGGACCCGGCGGGCCCATGCGGGAGGTATACATTCCGAGACGTGACTCCCAGTCGCCCAGCCGGGCCTCCGCCAATTGCGGCTGCCAGTGGCCGATGCCGACATCGTGATTGCCCAGCGTATAACGGATTTCCGGCAGGACCGTCCGGTATTGGCCGAGAATCCGCTGAACCTCGGCATATTCCTCCGGGAAGCCGTGGTCGGTAATATCGCCGATATGCATGATCCCGCTGCTGCCCCGGGCATGGACGGCCAGATCCTGCAGGGCACGCTCAAAGTTCCGGTTATACTCATGGGCAGGGTCTGCGGTGACATGGGTGTCGGTAATTATCTGAAAGGTGAGCAGCGGCATTTCCCCGCCTGTTAACTTGGTCTCCATCTGCAAAGCTCGCCTCCTTGAGCATCATTTCCTGCTTATTTAAAAGCCAGATCCTTATAAGACTGTACAATGATATCAGCATCAGGCAGCAAATGATCAAGCAGCGCTTCAGCTGAAGGCTCCCCCGGCACAGCAGCCCCGGCATCCGGTGCAATGGAAACGGCAACCGCCGCGCCTGCCGATTTGGCCATGCGCATATCGCCGTTCGTATCGCCGATTACAGCAGCGGCGGAAGGCTGCACCCCGAGCTGTCTGCAGGCCAGCAGAGCCATATCCGGGAACGGCTTGCCGCGCTCGACCTGATCGGTGCCGATCACAGCCGAGAAATAATGACGGATGCCGAGCCAGCGGAGATGCTTCTCCGCGGCTTCGGTTTCGTCTGCCGTCACCACGGCCATCTTTACGCCTCCGGCAGCGCATTCTTCCAGGAAGCGGAGCAGGCCGGGCAGCGGAAGGACGGGGCGGCTGTGCTCCAGCATGGCGTCTGCCTCCCGGCGGCAGGCCTCCACCAGCTCCATCGACGCCGCCCAGGAGAGGCCAAGCAGATAGCCCTGCCAGGCGAGAATCGCATACAGGTCATTCATCGTGCCCATCGCAAGCGGACCGTTGCGGTCATAGCCGGTAATCCGGCCCTCACCGTTATGGACTGTCCCCAGCAGATTGTTCAGGCAGGGATCGGGAAAGGGAAGGCCGCGCAGCTTCAGCTGCCGGGAAAAATGCGTAAGCAGGCATTCGCTCCAGCTTCCCCAAAGAGAGACAAAGTCGAGCAGGGTACCGTCCTTGTCGAACAGGATGGCGGATATGCTGTAATTTCCCTGCGGGGTGATCAGCTCAGGCACGGCCTCGGCCTCCTTCGTTTTCATTTCACGTCATTTATGATTCATATCGTTGTATATTTACGGGATTAATCAGTGAGTCGGGCGGGTCCGCCATTCCCCCGGATTATTTCACCTTATCCAGCGCCGCCTGTGCAGTTGCTTGTGCTTCTTTAAGCGCTTCGGCAGCCGGGATGTTCTCGATCTGCACCTTGTCCGCAGCGATTTTCAGTGCATCATTAATTTTGCCGCCCGTAGGGTCCTGGAACGGAGCGGAGGCATGGGAGGCCTGCTGCAGCGGGATTTTGATCTGCGGGTTAGTCTCGCTGAACGAGATGAATGCAGGATCATCCAGGGCAGACTGGCGGACCGCAATGTATCCGGTGTTGATCGACCAGAAGGCAGTATTCTCCGAATTTGTAAAGTAAGCCAGCCATTTCAGCGCAGCCTGCTTCTCTTCATCACTTGCCTTGGCAGGAATACCGGCCTGAATGGCTTCGGCTACCGGCTTGCCTTCGCCGGCTCCGGCCCAGCCCGGCTGTTCCATTGCCGCTACGATGCTGAAGTCCAGATCGCCCTGGTCACCGCTGGAGCCGGTATAGCCGGCAGCCTGGCCTTTCATTACGTCATCAATCGTTTTATACCAGTACTCCCAGCCCTGGCCCCCCGAATGAATGCGCATGATCTGGTCTTCATGAATCCATTTGCGGAACAGATCCCACGTTTCGGTCCACTCCGCTGAATCAATGGTAACGGTCTTGCCGTCCTCACTTAGAATGCTGCCGCCTTTGCTCAGCACCGCATCGATCATATTGCCGGAGCCCCACATCGGCTCCCAGCCGTAAACGCTTGTTTTGCCGCCTTCTTTAACCGTCATTTTCTCAGCTGCGGACGCGAGATCCTCCCAGGTCTTGATCTGGCTGGCATCAATGCCGCTCTTCTCAAAAGCATCCTGACGGTAATACATCACCTGCGTTGTGCCGTACATCGGCAGGAAGTACTGCTTACCGTCAACCTTGCCCTGGTTCAGGAAGGTCTGCACGAAGTCATCCGGGTTGAAATCGGGCTGTGCCGCAATCAGCTGATCCAATTCGGCGAAATATCCCTTGCGCGCCCAGTCCACATTGGAGGACAGCACGGCTGCAGGAACCGTTCCGGTAGCGATCGCCGCCTGAAGCTTCTGCTGGGTTTCGGTATAATCTGCCTGCACGATGCCTTTAACGATAACCTCCTGCTGGGAGGCGTTGAATTTTTGAATGAGTGCTTCCATATTTTCGCCGAGCTTGCCGCCGAGGCCATACCAGAATTCAATGGTTACCGGTTCACTTTGTGCAGCAGGGGCTGCTGCGGAGGGAGCTGACGATGCGCCGCTTGCCTCTGTAACCTGATTGGCGGCGCCGTTTGCGCCGCAGGCGGTAAGGACAGTCATTCCGGCAATCACGGACAGTGCCGACAATCTTTTCAACGATACGTTCATCATCATTCTCCTCTTTATTAGAAAATAGTGTTTATCCTTTACTGGAGCCTGCAGTCATATTGACACTTTGCATAATCGTTTTCTGTGCCAGCACAAAAACAAGCAGCAGGGGGGCGATGGTGAAGGCACTGGCGGCCATGATTAGCGGCCATTTCAATCCGTAAGCACCTCCTTCCACGAAGAAGCTGCGCAGTCCGGCTGAGACCAGCTGCAGGGCAGGGTCCTTGGTGATCAGCATCGGCCAGAAATAGTTGTTGTAATGATCAATGAAGGTGATGAGTGCCATTACGGCAAAAGAGGACCGGGTCACCGGCACCAGCACCGTCCACAGAATCCGCATATGCGATGCCCCGTCCACCTCGCCGGCCTCGACCAGCTCGTGGGATACCTGCAGGAAGGCCTGCCGGATCAGGAAGATCGCAAAGACGCTGACACAGTTGGAGAGAATCAGGCCGCCGTAGCTGTTGAGCAAATTCAGCTCGGACAGCACGAGATAGCTGGGCAGGTAGACTGCCGTAGCAGGCACCATATAGCCGAAAAGGATAACTCCGGCAAAAATACCCTTCAGGCGGAATTTCATATGAGTCAGCGCATAGGCCATCATGCCGGAATTAAAAACCTGCAGGATGACAATGCTTCCGGCGACCAGAATGCTGTTACCCATATATCTGGCGAACGGCGCCTCATTCCAGGCTTCGGCGAAATTCCCCCACAGCGGGTCCGCAGGCCAGAGCGTTGGCGGGGAGGCCCAGATTTCATCATTGGTTTTGAGGGCGCTGGTGACCATCCAGTAGAACGGGAAGGCCATCAGCAGCGCCAGTACGGCGAAAAAAGCATGGCGGGCCGGTCCGCCCAGCCGTGAGAGCATACTCGTACGCAAGTGGAATGACCTCCTTATTAGATGTAACGATTTATTGATAGTGCGTCGTCCGTCTGCTGATGCTGAGCGACAGCACCGACAGCAGCATACAGATGAATACCAGTACTACAGCCACACTGGAAGCCTCGCCGATCTGGAAGGATTCAAAGGCAGACTGGTAATACAAATACAGCAGCGTACGGGTTGAACCGGACGGACCGCCTTGTGTCAGCACGTTAATCTGATCGTAGGCCTGCAGCGCCTGAACCATCTGCACCACGAACAGAAACAGCGTGGTCGGCGAGATCATCGGCAGCGTAATCCGGACAAACTTTTGCACAGCGCTGGCTCCGTCAAGCTCGCCTGCTTCCAGCAGATCGGAAGGAACATTCCGCAGAGCTACGAGATAGAAGATCATCGCCCAGCCCGCCGATTTCCAGACCGTTACGAGCAGCACGCCGGCGAGTGCCCACTTGGGGTCCTGCAGCCAGCCGATTGGTTCAAGGCCGAGAAAATCCAGCACCGTATTGGCCAGTCCGACTTCAGGCTCGTAGATCCAGGACCAGACGATCGATACAGCGACAGTCGGCGTAACCCAAGGCGAGAAGAGCAGCGCCTGATAGAGGCCGGAGCCCTTCAGCTTGCGGTTCATCAGCAGAGCCAGCCCCAGGCCGAGGGCGATAACCGGCAGCACGCTGCCGATGCAGAACAGCACAGTGACCCGCAATGCCTTGTAAAAAGCCGGATTGCCAAAGAGGTCGATATAATTCTGCAGTCCGACAAAGGTTTTGGTTGGGCTCATGAAATCCCATTCTGTAAAGCTGAGATAGAGCACATAAATCAGCGGTGCCAGCCAGAACAGCACAAAGGGTATCATCGCCGGCAGCGTAAAGAGCACGGGCTTTAAACCGCTTATTAACTTATTTCGTGTCATTTTCGTTCCGATACCCCATTCCGTCAGCTTAGTTTTGCGGTATAATGCAGGTGAATACATTCTCTGTTCAAAAAAAATTGTACACTGGACAAGTCGGCGTGTGGTCAACCGGAAGTAAAGCAGGCTCGGAAATTGTGTAAAATTTGTTGAAATACACCCCGCTTATTCCCGTTTTATGTAATGCTAAGGCAACAAGACTAATGAAAAGTGAAGGTGCAGCGAATGAAGCAGGCCGCATTTGGTGAAGACAACAGGCAGCTATCTCCACGGGAGCAGCTGCTGCGCAAGGTTATTGATGCAATCGCGCAGACGATGGATTTGTACGGGGCCAATTATTCCTTTGGACAGCTGTACGGGATTATGTTCTTTGAGGACAAGCCGATGACGCTGGAGGAAATGAAGCAGGTGATGAATATGAGTAAAAGCAATATGAGCTACGGCGTCCGCTCCCTGATGTCCTCACAGATGGTGACCAAGCTTGAGGAGAAACGGGAGCGGAGGGACCTGTATGTGGCGGAGACGGATTTTTTCCAGGCGTTCCGGAACTTCTTCACGCTGAAGCTTCAGCGGGAAATTGATGTGATGCAGGAAGCGATGGGGGCGGTGATTCCGCAGCTGGAGATGCTGGCGCAGGCGGGGGATACGCCTGAAGAGGAGCGGCTGTCCTGCAGCCGGGACCTGGAGAAGCTGCGTCATGCGGCGGAGTATTACCGCTGGCTGCAGCAGTTTGTCGACGGCCTGAAGAACGGGGAGATGTTCGGCGGGCCGGGTGCGGAGCAGCGTTGAGTCACGGCATGCTGTGCCCGTTTTTTTTGCGGGAAATGGAACCTTACTTTAACCAGTCTGCTTTTGCAGGTTAGCTGCACTTTATACAACTATATCGCCATTTTTTCTTCCTACCTCCGGTTTAAGTGTATTCCGTACAACTATATGGGCTTAACTCTTCTGTTTCGGCCGTTTCGGGCAATTTTAGTTGCACGAAGTGCAGTTATACGGTTCGAATAAGGCTCATGGCTACTTTTAATTGCACAAAATACACTTATTCAGCGTATGGGCTATGCCCAAGTAAGCAACTCAAGCAACGCTTGATATACATTTTATGGGTGCTCCACTACACTAAGGTCATGACAAGCGAAAGGGTGGAGGCCATGTTTGATATGATCAAGGTAGGGCGTAACATTGCAAGGCTGAGAGGGCAGGCGGGGATCACACAGATGGGACTGGCGGACAAGCTGGGCATCAGCTATCAGGCGGTCAGCAACTGGGAGCGCGGCAACAGCATGCCGGATATTGCGAAGCTGCCGGAGCTGGCGGAGATTTTTGGAGTAAGCATTGAAGAAATTCTCGATGAGGGAAAAGCGACAACGCTCATATCCAGCCTGCTGGAAAACAAGTCGGGGGAGTACCTGCAGCAGCATGAGGTTTCCGCTGAGGATATTTCCGGCATTGCACCGCTGCTTAAAATGGAGCAGGTGGATGAGGTTTTTGAACAAGTAAAGGACAAGGTATCTCTCAGCGGGTTAGTGCCGCTGGCCCCGTTCCTGAGTGAAGAGGTGCTGGACGAGTGTGCCCGGAAGGCAATGGAGGGAGGAAGTCTTAGTGATCTCGTACCGCTGGCGCCTTTCCTGAGTGAAGGGGCTCTTGATGAATGTGCACTCAAGGCGATGCATGAAGGGCAGCTCAGTGATCTGGTGCCGCTCGCTCCGTTCCTGAGCGGAGAGGCCTTGAATAAGTGCGCCCGGAAAGTGATCAGCAGCGGGAAACTGAGCGACTTGACTCCGTTGCTCCCTTTTCTTGATAGCTACACCGCCGATCAAATCGCATTGCAGATGCTGGACGAATGACATAACCGGCTAATCAGCAAAAAAACAGGCAGACCCGTAACCATACGGATCTGCCTGTTACATTATTACTGCTATTCCCCCTGCCGCAGCCGTTCAATCAGCGTATCCTTACTCAGCATTCTGTAAGAGCTCAGGGTTACCGTGTAAGCAATGACTGCGAGCACCGGAACGACCAGCACAAAGGGCAGCCAGCTCATGCGGAACACGGTGAAGGCCATGTTGTCCGCAATGCTTTTGGCAATGTTATAGGTCAGGAACACGCCGAGGCTGGATGTAATGGCTGTGGTCAGAAGGACATTGTACAACCCCTCATAGATCAGCATCTTCTTGAGCTGGCGCTTGGTCATGCCGATGCTCTCCAGCAGGGCGAATTCATTCTTCCGCGTAATAACACCCGTAACGACTGTATTAATATAATTAAGAACACCGATCAGCGCAATAACGAAGCTCAGGCCGTAGCCGATAATCTGAAAAACCCGGATAAATCCGCCCAGCTCCTGCCGATAATCCTCCCTTGATTTGACCACAAGCTCATCACTGGAAGCGGCGAGAGATTTTGCAGCCTCAGTCGCACTGTCCAGCTTGTTAGAGTCAATATGCAGCGTTGCTGACAGCGCCCATGGCGGGTTGGTCTCCGCAGGCAGCTCTCTGGTCAATTCGGATGAGGGGAAGAACGCATTGAACCCATACGTTGAGAAAGATTGTGTCGTCGCAGCATAGAGCGCATCGTAATTCATCACAGCCATGACCTCATAGCTTTTGCCCAGATTTTTGAACTCCATAATGTCACCAGGATGATAGTAAGAGGTATAAGTATCTTCCTCCCACATGTTGGCTTGAGTCACCAGCACATAGTCCCCGGAAGCGAATTTCTGCGGGTCGAAATGCCCCTCGATAACATCCTTCTGTATCAGGTCATACCAGCCAGAATCGATGCCGTACAGTTTTAGATGAATAAGATTATGCTCCAGCATGTTTGCAAGATAAGGCTCCGGCGGCTCTGTTTCTGACAAAGGCTGCAATACAGCACGTATTTTCTCATCCATATCATGAATATCATAATAGAAGTAAACCTTCTCCACACTCTCCACGCCGTCGATCCGCTCCAATTCACTGCTGAATGCTTCCGACAGCTTATAAGGATCACCCGGGCGCTCACCTTCACGTGTTTCAATTTTCTCATTGCGGATCACCACATCCCCGGAAAGAAACGTGCTAAGATACTTATTTACATCAAGCGAACCTATCATCGTAAAAATAATACTGAACAGCACAATGCTCAAGGAGAGGGAGGTCAGCATGAGGGTGAGCTTCTTTTTGCTGCGGAACAGGTTCGTGAAGGCCATGACATGCAGCCGGCCTCCGCGCTTCGAGCGTTTGTGCATCCGCCGCTTTGCCTGAACTCCCGTATACCTGACCGCTTCGACAGGCGCAATCCGTGCGGCCATCCGGCCCGGCTTCCCTGCGGCAACCCATACCGTCAGATAGGCGAATAGGGCGGCTCCAATGAAAATCCACGGGCTGGCTGAATAAGCGGCTTCCATAGGCTCACTGGAAAAAGTGTTCAGCATCGGCGTGAGCAGCCGTCCGATTACATAGCCTGCAGCAAGCCCGAAGGGCAGCCCGATTAGATACAATATCTGTGATTGTATTCTGATGATCCGTTTGAGCTGCCTTGGTGTCGTCCCGATCGCTTTGAGCAGACCGTAGAACTTCACATCACGCACAACCGATATGTAAAAAATATTATAAATCAGCAGATACCCGCTCAGCATAATAATGAAGACGACAGCTATATAAGGCACAAATTCAATAAGGTTGTCGGATAGGGAAGAGGTCGTATAGGCCCAGTTAATTCCAATGGGTCTATCCACGCCCGTATCGGCGAGCACTTTATCCAGCTTTTTTTCAATATTGACTGCGTTCTTGAACATTACGCTCATCTCTGCGGTGTTTACATAGGAGCCGCTGGCTTCGGACTCTGCCGGATCGATCCCGGAGAGATTATTCTGCACCCATGCATCGGAGACGAAGGCCAGTCCCGCGATCGCCAGATTTTTATCCGCTTCATAATAGCCTGACACGATAAAATCCTGCTTGAGAACACGCTCAGTAATATCAATGTCCAGCTGTACCCGCTCACCAATTGCATGTTTTATACCTAGCTTATCCAGCACCCAGGTGCTCAGCACAACCTCATTCTCGGCTTCCGGCAAACGCCCCTCAATAAGATGAATAAAACCATGCCGGGCATAGGCTTCGTCAATCTGCTTAACCTCTACCGGACTGTCCCGGAACACTTCGTTCCGCAAGATCCCGGCATTCAGCGAAACGCTGTATTCCTTAATGCTGGGATGCTCCTTTAAAATCTCTATCTGCTCAGGACTCACCCGTTTGAAGCCGCCGTGAAAATCACTGCCGACCGTCTTCATCATCGTTAATTCCATCGACTTGTTAAGGCTTAGCGCCATCGTAAAAATCGATGTAATCAGCAGTGTCGTCAGCACCACAGCGGAGATAACAGCCAGGTTGCGCAGCGGATTGGCCCGCAGACTTTTGATGGAGAGACGGGTTACAATCTTGCCGTTATTGTTGGCAATCATAGTGTCTTAGCTCCAGATGGTGCTGCGTTCCCGGATACAATGCGCCCGTCCTCGATACGGATAATCCGGTCGGCTGTCTGGGCGATGGACTCGTTATGCGTAATCATGACAATGGTCTGGTTGAACTTTTCGCTCATTTGCTTCAGCAGGATCAGCACTTCCTGGCTTGTTTTGCTGTCGAGATTTCCTGTCGGCTCGTCCGCCAGAATAATCGACGGCTTGGTAGCGAGCGCTCTGGCAATAGCGACCCGCTGCTGCTGTCCTCCAGAGAGATTAGAAGGGAGAGAATGAATTTTGGACTGCAGGCCCAGCGCCTGAATGACCTCATCCAGATACGTCTGGTCAATTCTTCCTCCGTCGAGCTCGATGGGAAGCGTAATATTTTCGAGCACACTCAGGATCGGCACCAGATTATAGCTCTGGAAGACGAACCCGACCGAACGGCGCCGGAAAATCGTCAGCTTCTCATCGCTCATCGCAAAAAGCTCGTTCCCGTCCACCGTCACCTTGCCCTCAGTCGGCCGGTCCAGACCGCCCAGCATATGCAGCAGAGTGCTTTTTCCGCTGCCGCTTGTGCCGACAATGGCTACAAATTCACCTTTTTCTACCGTCAGGGATATATCATCCAGTGCTTTTACCGTAGTCTGCGGATCTTTGCCGTAATATTTCTTCAGGTGCAGGGTGCTTAGAATAGGCATTTGCTTATCTCCTCCATCATTCGTGGTTGTCCTTTAAGATAGCAGACCATTCTAACGTGACAGTGTCTGAAATCTGACGGAATTGACACATTCAGAGCTGGGGGAGGTAAATAGTAAGCCTGCTTCCCTGACCTGGCTGCGATGACGCTGTGATGTAGCCGCCCTGGATACTGATGATTTTTTGCGCCAAAAAAAGTCCGATCCCGATCCCCTCATACTCCCCGGCGTTATGCCCTCTATAGAATCGTTTGAAAATATGCTCCAGCCCGTCCTCCGGAATTCCGATTCCTGTATCCGCTACCTCAATCCTTGTGAACATTTCATTGCCCTCCGCTGTAATCCGGATACTGCCGCCCGGCTCCGTATATTTCACTGCATTCTCCAGCAGGTTGAACAGCGCCTCACTGGTCCATTTGTAATCGTGGCGGGCTGCCGTAAGCGGGGCGCAGTCTATGTTAATGATGATGTTTTTGTTGCCGGCGCGTGTATACAGGTGGGAGAGGGCACTGGTAATGGTTGCGGCAACCGGTCTTACTTCACTTTGCAATTGGATCATGCCCGACTCCAGCCTGGACAGCTTGATCAGCGAGGTTATGAGCCATTCCAGCTTTTCCGACTGGGCCTCGATCTGCTGCAGCAGCTGACGGGTGTCCGGGCTCAGATCCGGGGTCTCGGCAACCAGCTGGCTGTATAGCAGAATGCTTGCGAGCGGCGTTTTGGTCTGATGGGAGATGTCGGAGATCAGCTCCTTGATCTTGTCCTTCTCGGCGGCAAGGTTATGCTCGTTTGATTTATTGATCTCAATATAGCGCAGCAGCTTGTGTTCAAGAGAAGACAGACGTGTCTCGTCAAAAAGGGTCAGCTGCTCATGTCCGTGAATCGCCCGGTCGACCATCTCATCCACCGTATCCATAAAGCCTGTAATCTGCCGCTGGAGCATATGGTTATACAGAGCCCCCGTACCGATTACGGCAATCAGGAAGAGCAGGGCAAGCTGCAGAAGTGCCGGACTGAACCCTTCCAGATAAAAGACAGTTCCGGTGTAGCCTATTAATAGAAGCAAAAATATCGCAGAGAAAAGATAACGGAGTCGGCGGGGATGCCGGACAGTGCTGTTAATCATAAGTGTGGCCTTTCCGCCCAGGTGTATCCCAGGCCGTAGACGGTTTTGATGTATCTGGGTGAGGCAGGGTCGTCCTCAAGCTTGGCGCGCAGCCGCTTTACGGCAACAGTCAGGGCGTTCTCATCCACAAACTCCGCATCCTGTAGCCAGATTTTATCGATTAACTGCTCTCTGCTTAAAATGCTGCCGGGATTCGAGACCAGAATATTCAGCAGCTTGAGCTCTGTTTTGCTAAAAGCCAATGGCTCCCTGTGCTTATAAAATTCCAGCTTTCCGAAATCAAGGCTCAGCGCACCGAACGTGAGGACCTCATCAGCCTGAGGTGCAGCCCGTTTGAGTACAGCCATTACCCGGGCCCGCAGCACCATCAGGCTGAACGGCTTCGTAATGTAATCATCCCCGCCAAGGGCAAATCCGGTAACAATATCCGGCTCCATGTCGTTGGCAGTCAGAAAAATAACCGGCACCTGCGAGCTTCTCCTCAGCTTTTCACAATAGTCCAGGCCGCTTCCGTCGGGCAGGTTAATATCCAGCAGGACCAGATCAATCCTCGTAGTATTGAAAATTTGCTCGGCCATAGCCAAGGTATAGGCTTGTTCGATTTGCAGTCCGGTCTGGGCAAGGGAGAGGGCGATGCCTTTGTTCAGGCTGCGGTCGTCTTCGACGATTAGTAAGGTTTTCAAGGGCGTTGCTCCTTTAGGGTTTGCTTTATGTATAAAAGGAAAGGGCAGGCTTCACTTCAATATTATGTACAGTGGTATAGGATCGCGCAAGCGGGCTTTGTCACACTCCTGTTGCCGGCACAGCAAAGAGACCGCCTTGTCTACAGCGATTTCTGTAGACAGGACGGTCTCAGGATAGATAATGATTATGGAATAATCGGTGCGCTGCTGATGCTAAGACCTCCGCTGATATAACCCTGAGGGTTGTTTATAAGTGAAATTCCGGAAGCTGTAGCCGAATATACCATCAGGTATCGGGTTCCGGCAGTGACCGGAATGGATAAGCCTGTTGTTATTCCGCTGGAAATAGTACCTATAGATATGATTCCTGTCAGAATCGGGCTTAAAGTTACAGTAGCACCCGGAACTGGAGTAAAGGTATTATTTGGTGTAGTACTGGAGTAGAGCTGTCCGGTAATCATAACTGAAGTTCCTACTAAGCTCATTGCAACGGTTGTGGAAAAGTATCCGCTAAGGGATGTTATGATACCATTGCTTGGTGCTGAAAAAGCATAATTGATGCTATTGTTTGGATCGTTAGAGCCTGTCAGATCAATGATTGAGCCTCCGAAGTATGAAACGGTAGCTGAATTGCCGAAGCCGATCAGGCCTGCGTTTCCTGATAAACCGCCTGCAACTGTATTCAAAGAGACGGAGTTGCCTGAAGAGAACGGGATAAGTGTTGTTGAAGCTCCTCCGGTGGCCCCGGTAGCACCGGTAGCCCCATTCGCACCTGTAGCACCAGTGGCCCCAGTCACACCAGCTTCACCGGTAGCGCCAGTCGCGCCAGTGGCCCCGGTATCTCCAGTAGCACCAGTAGCACCAGTAGCACCAGTAGCACCAGTAGCACCAGTAGCCCCGGTAGCCCCGGTAGCGCCTGTGTCTCCAGTCGCGCCGGTTACACCTGTATCTCCGGTAGCACCAGTAGCACCAGTAGCCCCGGTAGCTCCGGTATCTCCAGTGGCCCCGGTAGCACCAGTAGCACCAGTAGCCCCGGTAACGCCTGTATCTCCAGTAGCGCCGGTAACACCAGTATCTCCAGTAGCACCAGTCGCGCCAGTAGCCCCGGTCGCCCCGGTAGCACCAGTAGCCCCGGTATCTCCAGTAGCACCGGTAACACCAGTATCTCCAGTAGCACCAGTCGCGCCGGTAGTACCCGTTGCCCCGGTCGCGCCGGTGGCACCAACCTCGCCCGCAGGTCCAGTGGCCCCGGTCGCGCCAGTGGCACCAACCTCACCCGCAGGTCCCGTTGCCCCGGTCGCGCCAGTGGCACCAACCTCGCCCGCAGGTCCAGTGGCCCCAGTCGCGCCGGTGGCACCAACCTCGCCCGCAGGTCCAGTCGCCCCGGTAGCGCCGGTGGCACCAACCTCGCCCGCAGGTCCAGTGGCCCCGGTCGAACCGGTGGCACCAACCTCGCCCGCAGGTCCAGTGGCCCCGGTAGCGCCGGTGGCACCAACCTCGCCCGCAGGTCCAGTGGCCCCAGTCGCGCCAGTTGCACCAACCTCACCGGCAGGTCCCGGATTTCCGGCGGCACCTGTAGCGCCTACTGCGCCCTGCCCGCCTGAAGACCCCGCACTGCCGGTAGCACCTGTAGCACCTGTTGCTCCAGTGGCACCGGTAGCTCCAGTCGCACCAATTGCCCCGGCAGCCCCGGTGGCTCCTTTTGGCAGCGTAATTTCTGCTTTACTGATATCAGCAATTTCTACATAAGAAGCAATGCCATTGCTGTATATAGCTGTAATAGGCTGACCGACAGCCAAGGCGGATGCCGTTTCTCCGTTTACTCCAAAAATAAGCGTAGAACCGTCAACAGTCAGATTGACTGTCTGGTTAGCCTCTGTCAGTACACCGACCTTTCCGCCGGACACACTGATGATTTTACCGCGGGCTACAGTGCCTGATTCAACCGGGGCATACCGCTCTGCCAGACTGAAAATGGCTGCAGCCTGGGCACGGGTCACATCGGCGGAAGGCCTGAAGGTTTTGTCCTCAAAGCCCTGCACCAGCTTTAATTGGGAAGCGGCATTAATATAGCCGGTTGCCCAGGCTGAAATTTGGTTCTCATCGTTGAAGGGAAGAGCTTCGCTGGTCAAGGCAAGGGCTTCATTCTCCTTGTCAATCAGGCGGACAACGAGCCTGGTAAGCCATTCGCGGCTGGCATTCTGGGTGCCCCAGCCTGCCGCCAGTTCTTCTTCAGGCTTAATCAATCCTTCATTGATGGCAGTTTGCACCCAGGCATTCGCCCAATCGCTTACTTCTAATGAAGAAGAGGAAGCGGCCTGGGTGGGAGCATCAACGCCAAGGAAACGGAGCGCCATAATGGCCGCCTCCTGATGTGTCAGCGGAGCCTTCGGGTTGAAATTGCCGGTGGTATCGCCTTCGGCAAAGCCCAATGCAGCGATTTTCATTACATACTTGTACATCCATGAGCTGCTGCTTACATCATTAAAGCCTTTGTTCTCTGCAGCTGAAGCAACACCCGTGCTCCCGAGTCCGAAGCTTGGCAGCAGGCCTGCTGTTTGACTGAGCACCATGACCGCCATTGATGTTTTCATTAGTACAGGCTTGATATCCTTTTTGGCGTTTACCTGATCCATGTGAATCTCAGTGTACTTGATAACCGGTTGCTTTTTACTCATCTGCTGCTTCCCCCTAAAGTATATGATTGTCTTGCAACGCCCAGGGATTCAAAATACACCCTGTTCGCCAGCACTTTGCTGTCCGTTGGAATAAATTCCGCCGCCGTCTCGTTATGGGCGCAGGCTCGTTCGTACTGGCCGATCCGGTCATAACAGACAGCAAGCTGCAGATGAGGCAGCCAGCTCCAGCAGGCATGCTGAAGTATGGCATAGCTATCCAAAGGCTTAGCAAGCTCAGTTGCCGTCTTGTACCAGTAAATGGCCTTGGCATAATCGTTCTCCAGCATGTAGAGGCTCCCGATCCGGCAGCAATTCTCTGCACGCGGCAGATCGAAGGAGAAGGAATAAAGAGCTTTGGCTTTGGCCTGCTGGAGATTGTTAAGCTCGCGGAAGCAGTCAGAAAGGCTGCCGCAGGCATTGATTTTGTCCTCCACCCAGCCGTCGACCTGCTGCAGGAACATTTCATAGAAGGAAATCGCTTTTTCCCACTGCTTATGCTCTCTCAGCTCATTGGCGAAGTAATATAGATCACGGGTAGAGAAAATCTCGCCCGCAGTGTATCGCTTTTCATAGATTTGCAGGTTCCGGTCAGAATTCCCGTGGACTCTGCCGTGGGTAACGGAGATATCCGAGCGGTGGACCTTTCCGCTTACCTCCAGATATTCATGTACAACGCCGAACCAGCGGAACCCGTTCTCCCGTTTGACCAGACGGTTGCGGGTGAGGCTTGAGGTTACGTTGCCGTGCTCGTCGAAAGCGAGGTTGTAAT
Source organism: Paenibacillus sp. FSL R7-0273 (assembly GCF_000758625.1). NCBI lineage: Bacteria > Bacillati > Bacillota > Bacilli > Caryophanales > Paenibacillaceae > Paenibacillus > Paenibacillus sp. FSL R7-0273. Next base: position 6,242,972 of record NZ_CP009283.1, on the reverse strand, counting down.
TCATGGAGACAGCATCGGTATCCCAGTCCAGAGCCCCTTTAAGCGCCGAAAATTTTTCCCTGTCAGCAGGCAGAAACTCATCGTCGGCATCCAGCCATAACAGATATTCCTGTGTCCCGAGGCTGAAGGCATAGTTCCTTGCCTTGGCGAAGTCGTCCACCCAGGTGAAGTCCACGACCTTATCTGTATAACGGCGGGCAATTTCCTTTGTGCGGTCGGTTGATCCTGTATCCACGATAATGATTTCGTCTGCCAGCCCGGCCACACTGTCCAGACAACGCCCCAGGGTAGCTTCTTCATTTTTGACAATCATGCATAAGCTTACTGTAATACTGCGTTTCATTTCATATAGAGCGCTTGTGAGGTCGAATCCCCATTTTTGGCGGGCTTTTTCCCTGTTAGCGGCCAGCTGTGTACTGTACCATGCGGGGTTTTCCGGAAAGAGCGGAGGAGGCTGAATGTAACGGACAAAACAATCCAAAGCGATGTGCAGGCTGTATCCCGCCTGAATGGCGCGGTAGCAGAGGTCATCATCCTCATAGGATTCCAGCCCGAACTGTTCATCGAATCCGCCGAGCTTGTGAAAAGCCTCAGTGCGTACCAGCAGCAGGTGGCTGAGCAGCCGTGTGGTTGATTTGGCTTGTCCTGCTTTGGAGAGGGCGAAGGATCTGGCGATATGATCGAGCTGATCCATTACGGTGCATACGACCGGCAGCTTTTGCGGACCGCTCACATCATTGCTGACTGGACCAATCATTGCAGCTGAAGGATGCCTGCGTGCACAGCCAAGCAGACTTTCCAGCCAATCCTCAGAGACGATCATGTGATCGCGTATGAAGATAAGATAATCCCCCTGAGCCATAGAGGCACCCAAGTTGAAGCCGGCGGCTACACCAACGCGTTCATTGGTTGCAAAGGACCGGGATTTTTTGAAGAGAGTCAGATAGCTGCTGATCTCCTTATTTCCGCCATCATTAATGACAATCAGCTCGTAGGGGGTGTCAGTGAACAGGTCAATGCTGGCAAGGCACGACTTAAGCAGCGGGAGCTGCTGGGCCAGAACAATTATCGAGATCTGCATTTAGTCCCTCCAACAATGGAATAATATGATGTTAATCACAATATAACATTTAATTCTGAACAATAACTCGACAATATTCAGCAAAATCAATGAAATACAGGTTTTTTTTAAAAAAAACTCTATGCATTGCGTAATTTTCTGCGCTTTAACCAGCTTACAGGCTGATAAGGTTTTTTCCCCGGCAGCCTCCGGTCCGGTGCCCTCCCCGACTAAGGTCCAGTTCATAAAACCGTCCGCGGTCTGTTTTGAAAGTCTGCAGATTACCCTAAAATAAAGCTATAAGAACGAGGACAACGAAAGGCGGTGAGAAAAAATGCAGAATAGAAAAGGTAACGGACTTGCTATTGCGCTGATTGTTATTGGAGCGGTTATGCTGCTTGGGGTGCTGCCCCACCTGATACACGGAATTTTCGGAATTCTGTTCCCGGTATTGCTGGTAGCTCTCGGATATTACGGAATCAAAAGCGGACGCAAAATTATCGGCTGGATTGTATTGTTCATCGGTGTCATGGCTTTGATCTCGAAGCTTTCCTGGATCATCGGTCCACTGCTCGGGGTTGCGCTGGTTGTCTGGGGCATCTCGGTGCTGAGGGGCAGAAGCGGCAGAACATACTAAGCATAGAAGCTGTAAAATTTACTTAATTAGAAGCAGGGAGGGAGCAGGAAATCATGAGTGTTTTTCGCCGCATGAGGGATATTACCGTAGCTAATCTAAATGAAAAACTGGAACAAAGTCAGGACCCGGTGAAGCTGATTGATCAATTCTTACATTCAACCCGTGAGGAGATCGCCGAAGCCGAAAGATTGTACCAGCAGTACGCTGCCCATACGAAGCAGCTTCAGGTACAGGTAAATCAGGCTACAGCCATGAGAAACAAACGTGAAGAGCAGGCGCTGCTGGCACTGAAGGCCGGAGAGGATAATCTGGCGAAGATGGCTCTGCAGGAGAAGATTATTCACGAAGAGAAGCTGGAGCAGTACAGCGGACTGCTGGAACAAAGCCAGGGATCGCTGTATGAACTGGAAAGCCAGCTGAATGAGCTGAAGGTTGAGTATCAGACAGTATATAACAAGCGCCAGTATTATGCGGCACGGATGGAGTCATTGAGACTTCAGCAGCGCATGAACCAGAGGGCAACTGCTTACGGCAGCGGCAGCGACGTTCCCAAGATGTTCGGCCGGCTTGAAGACCGGATGAACGACTGGGAGCTGGAAGCGAAGAGTCTGCGGGATCTACGCCGCATGGGCCAGGAATACGCAGTGCAGGCCGGCGAGACAGTAGCAACTGTATTGGAAAGAGAAATGGCTAAGCTCAAGGAGAAGCTTAACAATGGCGGAAAGGAGTAGTGCTATGACCCGGTTGTATCGTTCAACCCGCGACAAGGTAATGACAGGGCTGGCTGGAGGATTGTCCGAGACACTCGGCATTGATTCTACCCTGTTCCGGATTCTGCTGCTCGTCAGCATTCCCTTTACCGGAGGCGCAACCATACTTGTATATTTCATTGCAGCACTGATCATTCCGAAGGAGCCGACGCAGTATAATCCGTTCGGTCCCGGACCGGGAGCACCCGGCGGACCTTATGGCGGCCATTACGGCGGCCCCGGATATGGAAGCGGCCCGCAGGGCCCGCATGGACAGGGCGGCTACGGCGGACCTGGCGGACAGCCAGGCTATAACCCGAATCCGGGTTATAACAAAGCAAACAGCTATCCCGGCCAGGATTCCGGCCTGGATGCCATGATGAAGGATATTGAGAAGAAGGCACTGCAAAAAGAAGTGGAAGAGCTCAAACAAAAACTTGCTAAATACGAGAAGGGAGAAGTTTAATCATGGGAGTATTTCAACGGATTAAGGATATGACAAAGGCGTCGGTAAACGACCTGCTGGATAAAGTAGAGGACCCAATCGTAATGCTGAACCAGTATCTGCGCGATATGGAGGCTGAAATTCACGAGGCTGAGGTTACGGTTGCCAAGCAGATGGCCAATGAGCGCCGCATGAAGCAGCGTGTTGAGGAAGCTGCCAAAATGTCCGGACAGCGCGGAGCCCAGGCTGAGCTGGCCCTCAAGAACGGACAGGAAGAGGTAGCCCGCAAGCTGCTGGAAGAAAAAATCTACTTCGACCAGAAGCAAGTGGAATACGGCGATCTTCATGCCCAGGCAGAAGTGCAGGCTAAGGAACTGGTACAGCAGCTCCATGACATGAAGGATGAATTCTACAAGCTGCGCAACAAGCGCAACGAGCTGGTATCCCGCGCTCAGATGGCCAAGGCCAAGAAGCAGATGTCGCAGATCAGCAGCGTGCATTCCATTGAAAGCGGCAGCGCATCCCTCGGCTTCCACCGTATGGAAGAAAAGATCATGCAGCTTGAAGCAGAAGCAGACGTTATGCGTGCCCCTTACAGCCCGTCCTCCGGCCTGTACAACAAGCCGGTTGATGCTGAGAAGCAGCTGAAGGTGGAGGAGCAGCTTGCCGCTCTGAAGAATAAATTGAATCCTACATCTGCACCATCCCTGGACAAAAAAGAAGACTAAGCCCTGTTCCTAAAAAGCAGGCAGGTATGATATGCTGAACAAGGTAAAAAGCCATACGGTATGGGTCACCATACCGGTATGGCTTTTGTAGTGATGCGCTGCTGTAAAGAACGGCTTATTTGCGGGTAGTATGTATTTTAACTTTGAAAATAAGGCAGAGGGATCTGATTCCTCTGTTATTGCTATATACTTGGACTTACGATGACAGTTTTGCTTCGCAAAACGTAGAAAATGCTTACGAAGATAGTTTTGCTTCGCAAAACTTTTAGGAGGTGCGCTATGGATAAACGGAACCGTCTGATTGCCATCGGATTGATTGGCGTGGGCTGCTTGATGATATTTGGCAAATGGATCGGATTTTTCTCCGTTGTTGCGCTCCTGTTCCTGCTGCTTGGGATTTACCGTACAACCTCAGGCAAGGTCAAACAGGGCTATAAGCTGCTGGGGATCGGCGCAGTTCTGCTGCTGCTCGATCATCTGCTGCTGGTGCTGGGCATCTGTCTGATTTCGCTGGGCGCATTCTATGTGAAATCGAAACGGCTGCAGCAGGGCAAGGTGTTCATGCAGAAGCAGGGCTTTTCATCCCGTTTCGATTGGGATCTGTCACCCTGGGTGATGAGATGCCTGAGTGCCTGGCATGTGCTTGGGGAAGCCGATGTCGATCTGTCGCTGGCAATTGCTGAGGATAAGGAAACCATCATGCTGTTTCAGGGCATATTCGGGGATATGGATATCCATCTGTCAGATGACTACGGCGTAGAGATTGAAGCCTTCGTGCTGTTTGGCTCCATTGAGTTCGGCAGCCACCGCGATACAGGCATGATGAACCGGCTGAACTGGAAGTCCGCCAACTACGAGACCAGCCCGAATAAGGTGAAGTTCAGTATTTCCTATCTGATGGGGGATCTGGATATAACGAAGCCCTGACCGCGGCATGTATTGATTACAAGAGAGAAGGAGGCTCCTGCACGTGGATAAAAAGAACAGCAGCATGGTGACGCGCAGCATGGGTGAAGGGGCTTTGTTCTCCTTTGTCATGCTGCTGGTTTTCTTGTACATTATGTATACATATGGTTATTTGCAGCCCTTTGAAAATTGGGAGATTGGTATACGCACCACAGTAACGCTGATCCTCCTGCCGGTGGTCTTCGGCGTGGGCTACGGCTTCTTTCAGAGCTTCCGCTTCAAGCGCAGGCTGGAGCGGCTGCGCGGAACCTTGGTCGCCTGGGAAAAGGGCAACCTTACCCCGGCAATGCCGGTTCTCGGCAGCGATGAGCTGGGCCGGCTGGGCGAGCAGCTTGGCCGGATCAGCGGCAAGTGGGAGAACCAGGTGAACACGCTGCAGCGGCTGTCGACCAACAATGCCAAGCTGGCCGAGCAGGCCCGGGTATCGGCGATTATCGAGGAGCGGCAGCGTCTGGCACGCGAGCTGCATGATGCCGTATCCCAGCAGCTGTTCGCCATCTCGATGACTGCTACGGCTGTGGGCCGGACGCTGGAGAAGGATTTTGATAAGGCCCAGCGCCAGATTGCCCTGATCGAGGAGATGGCTGCGGTGGCCCAGTCGGAGATGCGTGCGCTGCTGCTGCATCTGCGCCCGGTGTACCTGGAGGGCAAGGGGCTTGAGCAGGGGCTGCAGGAGCTGATCAAAGAGCTGCAGATCAAGGTGCCGATGGAGATTATTTTTGAGATGGATCCGGATGTACAGCTGCTTAAAGGTGTCGAGAATCATTTGTTCCGTATTGTGCAGGAAGCGATATCGAACACCCTGCGCCATGCCAAGGCGGAGAAAATGGAAATCCGGCTGCATCGGCGCGGCGATGCTGTTAGGCTGACACTGCGTGATGACGGTGTCGGCTTTGAGATCGATGACGGCAAGCTGACCTCTTACGGGCTGTCGAATATGCAGGAGCGGATAGCGGAAACCGGCGGCTCCATACAGTTTATTACGGCGCCAGGCAAAGGGATGCGGATTGAAATTACTGTACCGATGGTCAATGAATAAGGAGGCAAGGCAGCCATGGAAACAGAAGAAATCAAGGTTCTGCTGGTGGATGATCATGAAATGGTACGGATCGGACTTGCCGCAGTGCTTGGAACAGAAGATGGTATAGAAGTAGTAGGTGAAGCCGGAAGCGGTGAGGAAGGCATCCGGCTGGCCCAGGAATATAATCCGGATGTAGTGCTGATGGATCTGGTCATGGAAGGCATGGACGGCATTGAGACCACCAAACGGCTGCTTAAGCTGTATCCCGACTGCAAGGTTATCGTGCTTACCAGCTATCTGGATGATGAGAAGATGTATCCGGTAATTGAAGCCGGAGCGTTCAGCTATCTGTTGAAAACCTCGCGCGCCAGTGAAGTGGCGGATGCCATCCGCGCTGCTGCCAGAGGACAATCCGTGCTGGAGTCCCAGGTCGCATCCAAGATGATGAACCGCTTCCGCAATAACGCCAAAGTAGAAGCTCCTGCCTACAAGGAGCTTACAGAACGCGAGATGGAAGTGCTGAAGCTGCTGGCCCAGGGCAAATCCAACCAGGATATCGCCGATCAGCTGATCATCGGGATCAAGACCGTGAAGTTCCATGTAACCAACATTCTAGCCAAGCTGGGAGTCGAGGACCGGACCCAGGCGGCTATTTACGCGTATAAGAACGGGCTGGCGGAGTAAATTCGGCCCACAGGTCGCGTACGGGATGGAGCATTCCTGCTTGGCACGGCTGGGCGGCGAAATGAGAGGCAGAAATGCCTCAGATTCCGGCTCTGATGGCCAAATGTGCGAAATTAGAGGCAGAAATGCCTCTGATTTCGGCTTTGATGGCCAAATGTGCGAAATGAGAGGCAACAATGCCTCTGATTTGGGCTCGGGTGGGCAAATGGTCGAAATGAGGGGCAAAAATGCCTCTGATTCGGGCTCCGGTGGCTCAATGGGCGAAATGAGAGGCAGAAATGCCTCTGATTCGGGCTCGGTTGGGCAAATGGGCGAATTGAGAGGCAATAGTGCCTCTGATTCCGGTTAACAAGGCTGTTTTTCGTTAGCATAAGGGGAATTTTCCCTCTAAATTAGCCTACATAGGCTGAAGATAGCCAAATTTGAGGGATTATTCCCTGTATATTCGCCGAGAACGAGGGTGATAAGCAGACTTAAGGGGAATTTTCCCTCTAATTAGCTCATCGAAGGTTTTTAAAGCCAACATAAAGGGAATATTCCCTTTATGTTGGCTTTTGTGCATAGAAGGCGTCTCGTCTGATGCGAACGAGTAATAGGCATATTTCAATCCTTCTAAATCAAGTTCAACACCCGAAGCGTATGGATGCACACTAAATCGTAATACCCTGTAAGGTAAGTTTTAAAATTTAGCATGGTTCTGGCAAGCAAGTATATCTCCTCCCGAATCAGGCTATCCTTTCTAGTAGATTGCTAGATTGGATGAGAGAGGGAGATGCGGAATGCTGCTGGGGAAACATGGACAAGGGACGGGGAAGTTAACGCTGGTCATCATTGGCCTCAGCCTGCTGGTGCTGCTGCTTGCGGGGTTCGCGAGCGGGGCCGGCCGCATGAATACTGAGGAAGCCGCAGCGGAAACCAATCTGTCCGCAAGCCCGGAACAGCTGCTCCGCTCACTGGAGCTTCTGACCTCGGCCGGCCGGGAGGTAACTGCCGCCGGCTCTCCGCTGCGGCTGGTTGTAAAATGGCAGGGAGAATACAGCGGTAAAGCTACGGCTCCTACTAATGCGGCAGATCAGGAAGAAGGACCTGCAGCTGCAGCAGCCCGGCTGGCCGAACAGCTCGGACTCGGCATGCCGGAGGCCGCTGAAGAAGACGGTCACGTAACCTACAGAGCCTCCCGCACGCTGGATTCACACAGCAGCATGTCATTGTTCTGGAGTGAGCTGGGCGAGGGCGCAAGCTATGTAATTGTGACTGTGGAAGCACAGGACCTGCTGCAGGCAGCTGCATTTCAGACTGCAGTAGCAGATGCCGGAGTGCAGCTGCTGGCCGCCGGCATCACAGCGGAGTGGAATGCTTCGCTGCAAGGTACATCGCTGGTAGAGGAATCACCCGGTGAAGCGCTTGAACGGGTAGAGGGGGCCATTGCTGAGCGGCTGGATGGGCTAGATGCAATGGAAAGCTACGAGGATGACGCAACCAGCAGCCGTTCGTACGGTATCACTGGTGCACAGAGATATGTGAACAGCGGTGAGCATAGATTAGCCCTGCAGGCTGCCGTACACAAGAACAGCAATGACAACAGTAACCGCGTGACCATCGGACTGCCGCTGATTACGATTGAATATTAACGGATGCATCCTGCACAATTATCGTCATAATCCGCTGTAATTCTGCATATCCTAACAGAAAGCTCCGCAGACCGGGCTCCGGCTTTGCGGAGCTTTTTGCTGAAGGTATAATAGGTAAGGTGGGCATAAGCCCAAAATCCGGCTGCAGACTATAAGCATCAGTATGAAAATGAATAAAAAAGAGTAATGGAAAATTGCGAAAACCCGAGAAAAACTGTCAGGAATGTGATAGCATCCTTACGGCGAATATGATAAAATGACATCACGCCGTTATACGGTTTGTTGAGAATGATTGTCAATAACTATATTACATACAGAGAGATGAGGAGCCATGGCTGAAAATCAAACCCTTGATGCATTGCACACACCCGGTGCTGTATTCTTTATTTTTGGGGCAACCGGAGATCTGGCCCGCCGCAAGCTTTTCCCGGCGATATACAGCTTGTACCGCGAAGGCAAGCTGACACATGATTTTGCGGTAATTGGCGTGGCTCGGCGTCCCCGCACCCAGGAGGAATTTCACGAGGATGTGAAGGAATCCATCCGTGAATTCTGCCGTTATCAGATAGCCGATGCTGCTGAATGGAACGAATTTGTTCAACATTTTGAATATAAATCACTGGACATCAACAATGTTGACGGCTTCCGTGAGCTGAATGCTCAGACGGAGCTGCTTGAAGAGAAGTTCCAGATCCCGGGCAACCGGATGTTCTATCTGGCTCTGGCCCCTGAGCTGTTCGGCAGCGTCTCGTTCAACCTCAAGGCAGGAGGCATGCTGCAGGGCGCAGGCTGGAACCGTCTCGTTATCGAGAAACCATTCGGCTACAACCTGGAGTCTGCCGAGCAGCTGAATGAGCAGATCCGCCAGGTATTCAAAGAAGAAGAGATCTACCGGATTGACCACTATCTCGGCAAGGAAATGGTGCAGAACATTGAGGTTATCCGTTTTGCCAATGCGTTCTTTGAGCCGCTGTGGAACAACAAGCATATTGCCAACATTCAGATTACCCTTGGCGAAACAGTCGGGGTAGAGGAGCGCGGCGGGTACTATGATCATGCCGGAGCATTGCGCGATATGGGGCAGAACCATATATTGCAGCTGCTGACGATGATTGCAATGGAGCCGCCAAGCCGTCTGCTGGCTGAGGATATCCGTGATGAGAAGGTGAAGGTGCTCCGTTCGCTGCGTCCGTATTCTTCCTCAGAGGAAGTGCGCGAGAACGTGGTGCGCGGTCAATATACCCAGGGCCTCTACAAAGGCAAGAGCCTGCCGGCTTACCGCCAGGAGGATAAGGTAGATCCTGAATCCAATACCGAGACGTATTTTGCAGCACGTATCTTTGTAGACAATTTCCGCTGGGCGGGGGTTCCATTCTACATTCGTACAGGCAAACGCCTGCCGGTGAAGACGACGGAAGTGGTGGTTGAGTTCAAGGGTATGCCAACGAACGTATACCTGGGCCAAAAGCATAAGCTTGAGCCGAACCTGCTCGTTATCCGCGTTAACCCGATGGAAGGCATCTATGTGAAGATCAATGCTAAGAAGCCGGGCTCGGAATCAGAAATCCAGCCGCTCGCAATGGACTTCTGCCAGAGCTGCATGGTTGGCATTAACTCGCCGGAGGCCTATGAGCGTCTGCTGCATGATGCGGCACGCGGCGACTCGACCTATTTTACCCGCTGGGATGAAGTGTCCTCGGCCTGGTCATTTGTAGACCGGATCGCCACAGCGTGGAAGGAAGAGAGCAATGATCTGGCCTCCTACCCTGCAGGCTCATGGGGCCCGGTAGAAGCAGATCAGCTGCTGGATCAGGACGGCTTCCACTGGTGGCCGGTGAACGGACAGGATGAAGATAATGTGGTATGGCGTGTGAACAGCTAATACCCGTATAAGCTGAAATCAGTGAATCCCCCTCGCAGAAGCGCAGGGGGATTTTTGTGGTACGCCCGGCACGGGCGTCAACTTCGGGGTGGAGTCCTCACACCCCGGCTTAAAAGCTCATGATTCCTACAAAAGCCGGAATAGACGCACAACTTTATTAAAGGATATCACCCTAAAAAATGTCAATAATCAATATCACGATTAAATGGATTTAGATTGTTTTTATTCCTGAATATGTATATAAAATGAATCATCTGTTGTTTTATTTACAAATGGGAAAATTCCTATATAATCCCATAATATAATATGTTTTTTACATATTATTATATTTAAGGAAGGGAAGGAGGCGGAAATTATGCTAAAAGAAAAGAAAATTACTTTGCAGGCACCTGACTATGCAGATGTGTGCAAAAGATCGAGATCAGCTACTACTCTAGATGTTGAGTTTGAAGAATTCGAGGCAGAGCTCCTGGCGGCTATCGAACTGGAAGAAAAACAGTCAGAAACTGCACTACTTTCAGCCAAATAATACCGGTACTTACACAGGAGAGAGGGGGTTTCCCCTCTCCCATCCGGAACGGGAGGATTAACCATGCTGTACAGACAGTCGAAGTTTGCGAATGTCTTCGATAAAGAAGAAAATTATGTGTTTTTTAATGCCCATACCATGGGGTTGTTTGAGCTCCCAGATGAGGGATATGAGGCATACCAGGCCTATAAAACTCCACGTCCATTAGCGGAGGACAGTTACAGCCTGGATCTGGCGGAGCAGAAATTTCTTGTCCCGTGTGAGCATGATGAATTTGCAGAGGCAAAGCTCCAGCGGCGCACCCGCAGAGACGTTAACAAGCGGATAAGAAAGAACAGAATTGGTTACATGCGTATTTCCTTGACAGAACTGTGCAATCTGAATTGTACCTATTGTTTTGTGAATGATATTTACCAGAATAAAGGCTCAATGAGCATTGAGGCCTTCGAGGATACCATGAAATGGTTTATTGGACAGAATCAGAACGCCGCTCCCATTCTGCAGTATTTTGGAGGGGAGCCGCTAATTCGTATGGATCTGATTAAACGCGGACATGAAATGCTGGAGGAAGCCCAAAGGAACGGCCAAATCACAGGTTTTACCGAAGAAATCGTCACGAACGGGACACTCGTTTCCGAGGAGAACGCCCGTTACTTTTATGAGAAGAAAATAATGCTTGTTTTTAGTATTGACGGATGGAAAGAGATTAATGATAAGAACAGAATCTATCATAACGGGACCGGCAGCTATGATGCTATTGTCAGAGGCGTACATCATTTCAGAAATGCAGGGGGAAGACTCTCGGGAATCATTACTCCAACTAAAGAAAACCTGGATATTTTCTCAGAGATTATTACCCATTTAGTAGAGGATATAGGTTTCACCGAGATTAGCGTTAATACGCCGCAGCCGAATGAGCATGGCTGGGATATCGACGGTGCAGCGTTAGGAGAGGCTATTATTAAAGCCTGGATGTATTGCGATAAGGTAAATGTCCCGTTTAACCACCCCGGAAACAACATTGTATTTCTCGTGAATAATCAATTTCCGCAAACCAATTCATGTATGAATCTTACCTACGGGCAGGCCGAGAACTCCTGGGGGGTTTATGTCACAAGCGATGGCCAGGTCTCCAAGTGCGTTGTAGAATGCGACGAAAGATGCACCTCCAATTTCAGCGATTTTTCTCTGGATGAGGCCTTTATTGACTGGCATTTCGATGATCATAGCAGTAAGGCCTGTCTGCATTGTGTCGGCTATAACATTTGCGGCGGGCCGTGCACGTTCGAAGCGATCGTAAGAGAAGGCAAGCTGAATCCAGAAAAGTGCAAATTTTTTAAAAGCGTTATCCCTTGGGCAGTGACTAAATAAAAGGGGGAACAAGCTGTATGCTGCATAAGAGAGTCCTTATAGCAGAACTGCAAGCGCACTCTGGTGAATGCTCATTGGCAGGCTGGGTGAAGGAAATCAACCCGCAGGGATTTATGCTGTGGGATATGACGGGTGAGATGATGATCTGCTGCAATTCTGACCAGCTGGAGATCAGGGATGTAGTTGCAGTTGAGGTTAGTTTGGAAGAGGAAGCAGAAGAGCCTCGCTTATCTTTAATCGCAACCAGGCTAGAGGTACTTAATACGTCCACACGGGCTGTTAAAGGTTCTTACGTCAATAATGAGTATACCTATCTTAAATTTTTTGAACATAAGAACATTCGGCTGGCTAAAAAAATAAATGAGATGGAGCAGCAGATCAGACAATTTCTCTGTGGCCGTTACTTCATTGAGACAAGAAATCCGCTGCTCTGGACAAGTGTGCAAGAATACGGCTTTAATGAATTCAAGGTTTACAATGTGCTTTCCCGCCAATTCGAACATACCCTGCTGCAATCCCCTAATATTCTAAATCTGCTGAACAATATAGGCGGCCTGGAACGGATATTTCAATTCCACCCCTGTTTCCGGCTGTCGGAAGAAAGTGCCGAGGTCAAAACGGATGCTTTGGTAGAGTTTACCCAACTGGCAATAAATTGCGACTTTTGTACAAATGAAGAGGGAAAGGCACTTATTGAAGAAATGCTCAGGCACCTTTGCCTGCAATGCTTTGATGTTGAAATCTCCACTCCGTTTCCGGTGCTGGATTATAAGGAATCAATGCGCCTCTATGGCTCTGATAAGCCTGATTTCAGATACCGGGAATTTCTTCAGCCAAAATATACGGAATTCAGCTTGGATAGCAGCAATACATATAAAACACTAATAATTCCTTATTCCCTGCCCGAAACAGTCCTTCAATTTATTGCGGGCAGAGCCGAGAAGCTGGCGGTCTCAGGATATTCAATATTGAGGATTGCCGAAAACCGGCTGTCCCATAGAAATGGCAGAACCCTTGACCTAGCTCAATTCAAAACTTTTTTCGAAGGGATTACTCAAGTTGATACAGGTGAAATTCTGCTTATGGAGGGATCAGAGCCGCTAGTTTCGGCCTTCTTCTCGTCCATTCTCCGCTCATTAAACAGGGGGCGGCCAACTGAGAAATATTCCTTTTGCTGGATTGAGAATTATCCGTATATTGAAGCAGGTACACCCGGACAGGAGCCGCTGGAGGGAATAGGGCAGAATATTTTTACGAAGCGTCTTGGGCAGGAAAGTAAAGGAATTGATCTCATTCTGAATGGTGTAGAAATTGCCAGCGGCAGTGAAAAAGAATACAGGGTGAAGGAGTTTTTACAATCCCTGGAGCTATTACAGGTAAGCGAGGAGCATTATACCTACTACCTGGATGCTTTGAAAAGCGGTTCACCTCCGGTTTTTACCATAGGCATCGGCTGGGAGAGGCTGTTGTGGAAGCTTATGGACACGCAGGAGCTGCAGGACGTAATGATTTTTCCCAAGGATCAGAACGGACAAAGCTATTTATTCCGGAATGATGGAGCGGTTGCATATGATGAAGCCAACGCGTGAATATCTTGTAGACCAGTACATTCAATTATCCAGCTGCCTTTACCCAAGTATGGCTATTAAATGGGGAATCGACAGACAGGAGCTGTTCATCTTTTCAGAGGACAATCTCCACAGGGTGATGGCTGAATACAAGAAGCTTCTGGGGCTGGCGGAATTGCTGGAGGAAGGTAGCCAGAAGCCGATACAGTCTTTGACGAGGACACTCAAACTGCGGATATTCGAGCTTGAAGAATTGCAGTCATGGCGGACTCCGGTATTCTATATTCAACATTCGCTGCGGACGATATCGTTGTTAGGGAGAACCTATGAAGCTGTCTTTTCAGCGGATATCCGAAGTGATCTTTTAGCTGCATACATCCGCTCACTCCAGCCATTCTACGCCGCGGCGGTCCGGAATTTATCTGAAGCATCCGTCACTAAGCTGGATTGCATCCTCGGGCTTAGACAGCTGGAGGAGGAGCTGAAGCAGATTCTGCTAATGGCGGGTGGGCTTAGCCTCCCGGACGGAACGGTGGAAATGCTCAAGCAGGAGGCAGAAAAATTCCGGGCATATCTGATCAGCCGGCAAGAGGAGAGCATCACCTTTATGCGGGGCATAGGAGAGGAACGCTTTAGAACCTATATCGCACTGGAATCGGGAATCAGGATGGATTTCCAGCGGTTTTTAAAGGATATGGAGACTGAAATGGATGAGTATGATTGTACAACGGACATTAGCCGGAATGCTGCCGGGGAGCGCAGTAAGGTGTTGTCGCTTGAAGCGCAGCTAGAGCATGTGTTCCATGCAGGCAAAGCATTAATGGAGGCTGATACAGAAGAGTTTCTGCAGCACGTGGCCACTGCCGATATGAAGGATCTGAAATACAAACAGCCCGGACGGTTGGCGTATTTACGGTCCTATTTGCTGAAAGAAAAAGCCGTAAAGGGCGCCTTGATCTATGACCCGGCGAAATTGAACGATTTTAGTATGACCCTGGGGCTTGTGCATGAGATTTTTCCGGGACATCATTACTCCAAATTCGTCCAATCACGGGAGAATATGATTGAAAGCACGGTAATGGACAATTTGATAATAGAAGAGGGCTGGGCAAAGTATTGTGAATACAGCTTGAGCCACTTTATTCTTCAGGATGCGGATTTAATCGCGGAGTTCAGACAGGGCTTAAGAAAATCACTGCTGCTTGCCATCTCAACCGTACTTATCCACTCCTGCGGATACAGCTTCAATCAGGCTGCCGACCGGCTCGCCGGCTATTGTGAAGGCCGTGAGTCAGCTTCCCGGCTAAGGAGTATATGCCTGCAGGCCTACAGTGCTCCTATTGAAAGTATTTCCTATGCTTTGGGCTTTGCTGCTGTTCGTGCGGGATTAAAGAAGCATGAGCATATTACTGACGATGATTTTTTGGATTTGTTCAGAAACGGGGAGAAATTATATGAAGACATTACCAGCTCATAAGCAGTACAGCATTTTTGTAGGCGTCATGCTCTCCGGATACAATCTGGCGGATAAGCTGTACGGAGCAGTGTATATCGTGCTGATGAGTATGAGAGGGATTGATCCGCTGCAAATCAGTATTGTGTTTGCAGTGTCCTCGTTGTCATTGGCGATTTTTGATTATCCCAGCGGGAATCTATCCGATTTATTCGGTCGGAAGAAATTAACCGCTATCGGTTTCTTTACTTGGGGCATAGGCTTATGCCTGTTTGCTTTTGCCTCTAATCTCATGCTGTTCATCGTTTCTGCGGTCATTATGTCATTGGGGGTAGCCTTAATCTCCGGATCACCTCAGGCGTGGTATATTGATAAGCTGGATGATCTCGGTATGCTGGATTATAAGAATGTGGTGCTGCCCCGCTTAAACGGCTTTATCTCCGCATTTGCTATTGTCGGTGCCTTTCTGGCAACGGTAAGCAGCAATGTTCACCTGTATCTACCTGTTGCAATAGCAGGGATTGTGGCCATCGGTCTTGGTATCTACGCCTGGTTCCGGTTCACTGATAACTATGGGGAACGAACGGAAGAGAATATTTTTAAAGAGGTATATAATACCTCAGTAGACTTTGCCAAGAATAAGCTAATGCGGTTTATATTACTGAAAAGTATATTCAGCCATGCGGGGCTGCTCGCATTCCTGCTCACCTGGCAGGTATACGGTGTTAATGAACTGCATATGTCAGTAAGCTATCTGGGAATTATTCTAGTCGTTTTCATGGCGGTCATGAGCGTATCCAGCTTTTTTGTATCTTATCTGGCTAAACGGAAAGTCTCTCCCGTTAAAATTATAACTGGTGGCACCTTAATTTCTGCTCTGGGACTACTGCTTGTAGGATTGTTTCCTAACCCGGTTGTATTTGTCGGGGGCCTGATTCTATTCGAGTTTGGGCTTGCTATGGAATCCTCCTGTTTTGGCGCTTGGGTTCAGGATTTTATTCCTAGAAGTAAACGTGCCACCTTCTCCTCAGGTCTATCCGCGTTGAAATCCCTTGCTGGTTTTGCTATCACCTTGGTCCTTGGGTTGCTTACCGAACGGCTGGGATACTCTTTCATTTGGTATTTGGGTGCGGCCAGCTTGCTGATTTCCATTACCGTGTTAATTTATTTGAACGCTAAACATGTACGGATCGGGGTGAATCAGGCTGAGGCAGAGCAGCCGGCTTTATGAAGCCAGAGGTATTTGGACAAGAACCGGATTTTTTCAGTGACAGGAAGACTGTTATTCTATTTGATCCGCCAGAATCGGTGTATGTACGTTCTGTAGTGGATGAGCTTCGGATGCAGCCTGGAGAAGAAATCCGGACTATCCGGACAGCCGCTGTATCCGAATGTATTCAGCCGGAATTTCTGGAAGGATATATAGGGCAGAAAGTGTTGTTTATGCTATTTCCCTTCTCTGAAAATTCATCGACAGCACCTGCTGTACATCATTTTATTAACCGTTGCGAAGCGCTGAAGCTGCCTCTGATTCTAATGGATGACCCAACGCTGTACGTACCGCAGCATTATGCAGACGCTGTAATCCGGCTATATCAAAAAGCCATCAGTTTTGATTATGCTGCGCTAGGCAGGAGAAACCGCCATGTTCAAAGTATTTTGTTACAGGGGGCCAGCTACCGGCTCCACAGCAGCCTGGGAACCGATTTGAAATTTGCAAGAGACCGGGAAAATGAAATCCTGATGGAAAACTGTCAATTTAGCGAGCATGAACATCTTTTTCAGCTTCCGGGAGGCGAGGTGTTTTTTGCTCCCCAGCCCTATACTGCGCAGGGAGAAATTATTTATGCAGTTGCCGGAGGTTTGCGGAGCGTATCCATTCAGGACGGGATGGCCTTTTTCAGTTCCGGTGAATATAAGGGGATTCCGGTTCCCTTGGCAGAGTTCGGCATCGGCACTAATGCCGACTTAGCCAACCTGCGCTTTATGCCCAGTTACGAGAAGCTTTGGGGAACCTGTCATCTCGGATTCGGACATAACCGGAATATGCAGGGGATATTTGAAAGACCCTATCACTTTGATATTGTGCTGGAATCGTTCACCTTAAGCATCGATGGGAAAAGGGTTGATTTTTATGATTCATAATCTACAAATTCCGGAGAGAGAGGTGCTGCTGCCGGAAATCCGAATTTCGGTTATTTGCAGAGCGGCCCTTCTTGCCATTACGTACGAGGCTGTATTTAAGGAGAGTCTGGCTGCAATGGAGTTTATGCTGGACAGTTCCTACACTATCCATTTAATATGCGTTGATGCTGAGGAAGTTTATTTTGAGAGAACAGGACTTCAAGTACGGATTAAAGCGTTAAGGCTGTTTAATAAGGTCAGCGTTTCCTACAGTAAAATACAGGGGGATAACTTCTTACGCCTGCTTCCCGGCAGCATCCATTTTCCCTCCATTTCCCCTGGGCTGAATTATAACGCATATTTGTCCATAAAGAGCGATGTGCCCTTTGTTACCAATGCCGAAGAGGTTTGCGGAAAGTATACAATCAATGATTTAAGCCGTTTGGTCATTGCTGATTGTAATGCCCCCAATGAGCGAAAGCTCAATATTGAGATTAGCGGAAGAAGTGTGTCTGTCTCTGAGCCGACGCTTTCCTTGTTTGGCAGGGCTGATTTGGCAGGGGAGCTATCGCAATTTTTAGACTTTTATTATTCTCTTTTTGGACGCCCGCTGGAGTGCCGGATCGTCGATATTGAGAATTTGCAGGTTAATGCAATTTCATGTAAAAATCTAATCCTGGTAGATGGATGCATGTGTGCCAAGCCTCTTGTATTTCTTTATAAGTACCTTTTTCACGAAATCATTCACCAGGAGCTCGGGCTGACGACCGTCTTTGTTGGCCGGGGACGGCATTGGCTTCTGGAAAGCTTAACGGAGTATCTGCAGCTGTGTTATCTAAAAACCAGGTTTGGAGAGGCTTTTTTTGACAGGCAACTTCAATATTATAAGAATTTATATGAGGCAAATATCGCTGGTACCAACACTACGATTTCTGAATTTGAACCCCATATGGAGGAACAAACGTTTTTGGCGCTGATCTGCGGGAAAGGCGTTCTGGCGTTTAATCTGCTGTTCCAGTTAAAGATAATAAATATGACCATTCTGAAGCAACTCATTGATTCCTTTGATGATTGCGGACAAGTGGTTTCACTTGAATTGTTTATCGATCTTTTAGGGCAATACGCCGGCAGGGAGCTATCTGGTTTTGTCAGTGAGTGGATAGGCCCCATTGACAGGAGGGAGTAAATGATTGATCGGCTTGGATTCATTCTAACGTCCAAATGTAATCTTAAATGCCAATATTGCTATTATAATAATGATATTTATCCTTCCCTTAACGATAATTTGAAGCTTGAGGATATTACCTCATTCCTGCAGCGGGTAAAGGAGGTCACTCCGGTTAAGTCGTTGCTGCTGACCGGCGGTGAGCCACTCAGCATGGGGTATATTATAGAACTGATTAGTTTTGCAGCCAGCCGGGTGCAGGATATTATGCTATTAACGAATGGGACGCTCATTACAGAAGAACTGCTTCAGCAGCTTATAGCACACCGGGTACATCTCGGCATTACACTTGACAGTCTAAATAAAGCTTATACCGACCAATATCGCGGACGCTACACAAAGGTAATGGAAGTTCTGCATATGATTTATGAGCAGCATTACTCGGATCATGTGGACTTAAATGTAACGATTTCACCTGAAAATGTGGAGGATATTGTCGAAGTGATTGCTTATGCCGCCGAACGGGGCTTTGGTGTAAACTTAAATCTTATGGATTCGGAGGATATTTTGTCCTGGAACAAGGCCTCCCCGGAGGTAATAGAAAAGGCTTTGACGATTTTTAAGGAGTTTTATGCGTATGAGGAGCGTCAGTACCATTACAGACTTGCAGAATTTACTTTGAAAAAAAAGTCGCGGACGATTCCAAAATGTTACTTTTCAGCAAAAACACTAATTATTGATTCCGACAGAACGGTTTATCCGTGTTTTCATAATAAATCTTCATTGGGGCAAATGGACGATCCTATTACAGATATTATAAATAAGCATAGCGAATTTATCGCGTTGCATCAATCGGGCGTCACTTGTTACAGAAATGCTTGCTATTCCTTATTCTGAAAAAAGAACTGACACTGATAACTTATCGGTGTCTTTTTGTATTGATATTGGGTTGATGCTGCCTCACTTTGTATGAATCGGTCCATTTTAACAACTTATTTGAGTTCCGCCGCTTTTTTGTAGATAAAGTCTGCCGAATTTTGATATACTTTAAAGGATGCTTTCTGGAAAGGGAACGGGTATTAGGAGCGTAAAGCATGAATTTATATATGAAGGGATATGTGCAATGACACCGGATCAGAAACTGCAACAGGAAGTGGACAAACGCAGAACGTTTGCGATCATTTCCCACCCGGATGCGGGTAAAACAACACTAACGGAGAAGCTGCTGCTGTTCGGCGGCGCGATCCGGCTGGCGGGAACGGTTAAAGCCCGTAAAGCAAGCAAGCATGCGACAAGTGACTGGATGGAAATTGAAAAACAGCGCGGAATCTCGGTAACGTCATCCGTTATGCAATTTGATTACCTGGATCACCGGGTCAACATTCTGGATACCCCGGGTCACCAGGATTTCAGTGAGGATACCTACCGGACCCTGACGGCTGCGGATAGCGCGGTCATGCTGATCGACGTGGCAAAGGGTGTGGAAGCACAGACGATCAAGCTGTTCCAGGTCTGCGCGAAACGCGGCATTCCGATCTTTACCTTTATCAACAAGCTGGACCGTGAAGGCCAGAGCCCGTTCGATCTGATGGAGGAGCTGGAAAATGTTCTGGGCATCCGCTCCGTACCAATGAACTGGCCGATCGGCAGCGGCCGCGAGCTGTGCGGCGTGTACGACCGGATGAAGAATCAGGTGGAGCTGTTCCAGGGTGATGACCACTCTGTGATCAAGGTCCAGAAGGTAGAGGGCTACCATGATCCGATTATCCGCGAGATGGCCGGAGAATATCTGCATGACCAGCTGTGCCAGGACCTGGAGCTGCTGGATGTGGCGGGTGACGCCTTTGACTATGAAAAAGTATTGCGCGGCGAGCTGACTCCGGTCTTCTTCGGCAGTGCGATCAACAATTTCGGGGTGCAGACATTCCTCGACAACTTCCTGGAGCTGGCACCGAAGCCGGAGCCGCGCCGCAGTACTGTTGGAGCCATTGAACCGACCAATCAGAAGTTCACAGGCTACGTATTCAAAATCCAGGCTAACATGAACCCGGCGCACCGCGACCGCATTGCGTTCCTGCGGATTGTATCCGGCAAGTTCGAGCGGGGCATGAGCGTGAAGCATGTGCGGGCAGGTAAGGATATCAAGCTGTCCCAGCCGCAGCAGTTCCTGGCCCAGGACCGTGATATTGTCGAAGAGGCGTATCCGGGCGACATTATTGGTCTGTTTGACCCGGGTATTTTCCGGATCGGCGATACGCTGAGCCAGGCGGGCGAGATGGAGTTCGATGAGCTGCCGACATTCTCACCGGAGATTTTCTCCAAAGTGAGCATCAAAAATGCACTTAAGTCGAAGCAGTTCCAAAAAGGAATTGACCAGCTGACAGAAGAGGGAATGATTCAGGTATTCCGCACAGTCAACTTCGATGATATTCTGCTCGGCGTAGTCGGACAGCTGCAGTTCGAGGTGTTCGAATACCGGATGAAGGGCGAATATGGCGTAGATGTTATGCTGCAGCGCATGAGCTATCAGTTCGCGCGCTGGATCGTCGATGAGAACAAGCCGGACCCGGCGAAATTCCGCATTAACTCTACACTTGTAACGGACAAGAAGGGCAATTATGTCGTGCTGTTCGAGAACGAGTATGCGATGCGGACGGCGATGGAGAAGAACCCGACTGCGAAGTTCCTTGAGACTGCTCCTTAATGCCATGAATGCTTGTGATTAAAAAAACCTCCGCCTTTAACGTTGAAACTGCACGTTATGAGAGCGGAGGTTTTTGGCTGTCTAGCTCTGCTCGGTGGTCACGGATCCGGGGGTGATTTCCTCCAGATGCCGGTGCAGCAGACCGATGACATGATCCTGCTTGGCCTTGCCGATGTCTTTCCAGACCATTTCAAATACGACACCAAGTCCGGGAAGCGCGGCTTCCGGCCCGTCTACAGAGCCTTCGATCATAGAGCGCAGGTCTTCCTCAGACTGGCCGTGCACCTTATGAAGAACCGCCTGGCGTAAATCGATGGTTACCGGCATTGTGCACCTCCTTTTTAATTGTGTGGAAAGCTTCAAGGGGCAGAAATACTGGAAGAGACAATCAGAACAAACCTCTGCCTTATCCAAAACGCCCTGTACTAATGTGCCCTGCGGCGGCAGTGAAAATTCAAGTTTGGCCGCCCTTATGCTATACTGTGTGAGATGAAAAATGCTGCAGGAGGTACACGGACATGGCCAAAAAACAATACGCGATTATCGGGATGGGACGCTTCGGCTCAAGTGTAGCCAAGGCGCTCAGCGGCATGGGATACGATGTGCTGGCAATCGATACCGACGAACAGCGGACCCAGGAAATATCCGGGATTGTAACCCATGCCGTATCCGCAGACTCGACGGATGAGGAAGCGCTGCGTGCGCTGGGGATCCGCAACTTCGACGTTGTCGTTGTGGCGATCGGTGAAGATATACAGGCCAGCATCCTGACCACGCTGATCCTGAAGGATCTGGGTGTGCCGGCGATTCTGGTCAAAGCCAGAAATGAGCTGCACGGCAAGGTGCTGAGCAAGATTGGCGCAGACAAAATCATATATCCGGAACGGGACATGGGCTTACGGGTGGCGCATCATCTGGCCTCGCCGAACATCCTCGACTATATTGAGCTGTCTCCGGATTACAGCATCCTGGACATGAAGGTACCGAAGCAGATGCTAGGTAAAAACCTGCTGGAGCTGGACATCCGTGCCAGATACGGCTGCAACGTCATGGCCATCCGCCGGGGCGATGAAATGAACATTACGCCAAGAGCCGAGGACCGGCTGGCAGACGGCGATGTTCTGGTTATCGTCGGGCACAAGGATAATCTGAATAAGCTGGAGATGGCTTATCAATAACGAAGTGCGAAAGGAAAGGACTTCATGGAAATATTGTCACCGCAGAATACGCGGGTAAAAGAATGGGCCGGCTTGCAGGA
The DNA here is from genome assembly GCF_000758625.1 of Paenibacillus sp. FSL R7-0273. Lineage (NCBI taxonomy): Bacteria > Bacillati > Bacillota > Bacilli > Caryophanales > Paenibacillaceae > Paenibacillus > Paenibacillus sp. FSL R7-0273. The sequence goes on along the minus strand of NZ_CP009283.1, from coordinate 6,220,997 downwards.
GAAGAAGCACCGCGACAGGTCCGGCAAATATATTGTTGAAGGCATCCATCTCGTACAGGAAGCGCTATTGGCGGAAGCCGATGTGGAAATTCTCGCCTACGATCTGGACAAGGGAATGCCGTCTGAGCTGCGGGATCACCTGCAGGCGGTGCAGGGCATGGAGGTCATCGGCGTGTCGGGGGCAGTAATTGCCAAGTGCAGCAGCACCAATACGCCGCAGCCGGTGTTTGCGGTTGTCCGCAAGGAGCAGCAGGGCGTAGAGACGATCCTGGCGAAGCCGGACAGTCTGGTGGTCGTGCTGGACGGCGTCCAGGACCCCGGCAACGTGGGTACGATCATCCGCAGCGCGGATGCTGCAGGTGCAGACGGGGTTATCCTCGGCCAGGGCTGCGCCGATCTGTACAACCCTAAGACCATCCGCTCCACGATGGGCTCGATGTTCCATCTCCCGGTAGTGGAGGGAGATCTGGGCGTTGTTCTGCCGCAGGCGCGGGAACGCGGTGCTCTCCTGGTGAGCACCTCGCTGACCGGCGAGGACTCCTGCTACACGCATGACTTCCGCGGCAGCCAGTGGCTGCTGATCGGCAGCGAAGGTAAGGGCATCTCCCCGCAGACGGCCGCGCTCGTCGACAAGAGCATCATCATTCCGATGGCCGGCCGGGCCGAGTCGTTGAATGCGGCGATGGCGGCTACGATTTTGCTGTTTGAGGGGATGCGGCAGCGGGGGCTGCGGGCGGAGTAACGCATTGGTGTTTGTGAGCTGTAATTCATCTTGTCACCGTTCGGAATGTGGATTATCACAACAAAATCAATCCCGATGTGTCCAATAGCCTTGGCCCATCGGGATTATTTTAGATTTAAGCAAGAATATTTCTCATCACAAAAGCCCGCACCCGGCCTTATGGCTCGGATGCGGGCTTTTGTCTCAGAACAGGTCCTGTCCGTTCTCATTCTCGGTATAGATGGAGATTAGAACGATGGCTGTGTCTTCGCCTATATTTTTCACCAGATGGGGGGTGCAGGCATTCCAGCTAAAGGAGTCCCCCTCTGTGAACTCGGCTCCATCCTCACCTTGCTCTGCGTATATTCTCCCCTTAATTACCACATGCACTTCCTGCCCTTCGTGCGCATGCGGCGCCTCTCCGGTCATGGCACCGGGAGGGATCTCTACGATGCTCATACGTACGTTCTGGGTAGAACTCAAGTGTTCTACTTTTAGATTCGCCGGGCCGCTGGTTGTAATAGTACGTTCGTCCTTACGGACAATATGCATCCGGTCTTCTTTCTTTAGTAGCAGGTAGGCAAGGGGAACTTTTAGCGCCTGGGCTATATTTTCCAATGTGGAAATGGACGGTGAGGTCTTATTCGTTTCAACCTGGCTCATAAAGCCTTGGGATAAGCCGGTTAATTCACATATTTGGGCAATCGTTATATTTTTACGTTTCCGGATAGCCCGGATCGTTGAGCCGATATCCATCTGATCACACCCTTGGGATATTTGTAATACAAAACTTAATTTCATATTATCAATTTTTAAGTTGACAAGTCAATGTAGCATACGCTAAATTACTGATATAGAAAATATATTTTTATTACTAATATTTTATTGAGCAAGGAGGAGTCAAAGATGACTTCCGCTTATCCATATGACATTCACTTACCGGCCAATCTGGAGCAGGGCAAGAAATATCCGGTGATTTTCACACTCCACGGCAAGGGATCGAATGAACGCAATATGTATGGTCTGGTGGCCCCGCTGGCTGATGCATTCATCATCATAGGTATTCGCGGTAATATGCCGCTCGGTGCCGGATACCAGTATTACGATTTGAAAAGCCTGGGTAACCCGATCCGGGAGATGTTCGACCAGGCGGTTAAAGACCTCGAATCTTTTATTCAGTATGCTACAGAGAAGTATCCGGTTGATCCTCAAAGACTTTATTTGCTCGGCTTCAGCCAGGGGGCGATCCTGTCTATGACGCTTGCTCTTACGATGGGGGCGAAATTGAAGGGAATTGTAGCGCTCAACGGGTATATTCCTGATTTTGTGAAAATGGAGTACTCCCTTCGCAGCATTAAGGACGTCTCTATATTTGCATCACACGGGGAATATGATTCTGTGTTTCCGGTCCGGATCGGGCACGAGACGGCTGCATATCTACAAGAACAAACGGAGCGCGTAACGTTCAAGCTCTATCCGACCGATCATGGCGTATTCGAAGAGAACCAAATAGATCTTTTACAGTGGATTAAGGAAGATGCCAATTTAATTTAAACAAGGGGTGGAACAGAAGATGATACCTTCCTATTTTTTTGCACACGGCGCACCATCAATCGTACTTGAGGATAATGACTATACCCGGCTGCTGAAGCAGTTTAAAGAGAATACGCCAAAGCCGAAGGCGATTGTTCTTTTCTCCGCACACTGGGAAGAGGCAGTCCAGACGGTTGGCGCTGCAGCGGCGTATGAAACGATTTATGATTTTGGCGGATTCCAGAACGAGCTGTACCAGATGACTTATCCGGCGCAGAGTGACCCGGGGCTTGTGGAGCAAATCCAAAGTTTGTTCACCAAGTATGGCATTGAGAGCACCGGGAATAAGACAAGAGGCTTGGATCACGGGGCATGGGCGGTTCTGAAGCTGCTCTATCCGGATGCTGATATCCCGGTCGTTGCACTATCCGTAAACCGTCACTTGTCTAATGAACAGCAGTATCAAATCGGCAAGGCGCTGACTGAGCTTCGTGAACAGGATGTGCTCATTATCGGAAGCGGGGGAACCGTGCATAATTTAAGAGGATTGAACTGGGCGTCCGAGGGGATTGACGGGTGGGCTGAGCAGTTTGACAGCTGGATTCAGGGTAAGCTCGAGACATGGGATACCGAAGCATTGTTTCAATACCGCGAGCTGGCCCCTTATGCCAGGGAAGCCGTTCCCACAAACGAGCATTTCATCCCGCTGCTGCTGGCCATGGGCACTGGTGATGCCAGCCGTAAGGCCAAACTTCTTCACCGGAGCTATCAGTGCGGTAACCTCAGCTTGAGCTGCTGGCAATTCAATTAATATTAAACTATAATAATCAGAAATCATCTTACTTTGCCTCTACTGAGAAAGGAGTGTCCAGTCCATGAAGAAAAAATCCTTAAGGTTCATCTCTTGTGGATATGGATATTCGACGGCTGTTTTTTTCTAGAATTCATTTGACGGGTGAAGTCTGCCTAATTATGAACTCATAAAAATAGCACAAAAACTCTTTAGAATGCGAGGTAACGAAACATGGAAAAGACGTATATCACCAGAAAGAACCCGGCAGGTATGTATCACCCCGTAGGAAACTACACGCATATCACCAAAATCCCCAGAAATGCTGAGCTGTTCGTAACCTCCGGTCAGGTCGGGGCAGATGAACAGGGGCGGATTCCGGAGCATTTGAATGATCAGATTACAAACACCTTTGCCAATATCGGTAAATTGGTGAGCTCTGAAGGGCTGGCAGCTGAAAATATAATTAAAGTAAATATATGGGCTACTGAGAAAATAGATTGGGATTACATGTACGAAGAATGGGCAAAGCTGTTCAGCAGTGATTATCCCGCAATGACCATTGGCTATATAAAGGAGCTGGGACTGCCGGAATTAAAGATAGAAATTGAAGTATGGGCTGCCAGAGTCTAGAGCGGGCCTGCTGAACATTTCATATTTGCAGATCAAATTGGACACAAGCCGGATGGATGGGTTTGTGTCCTGTTTTTTTAGTAAACGCTAATTACGGAACCCAACACTAGGCAACCTGTTACGTCTTTTAGAGTGAAACCATTCGAGAGGATGATATGCAATGAATGAATTTCAAACGGACTTCATGAATGAACAGGGGAAAATCTCATATCTTGGATTATTGGACCTCCGCCATTTGCGTTCTGTAGATGAGCTTAGAAATGTATCGGAAATCTCATATGTCGGTACGATTTTACTTTCGGATCAGCTTGAAAGTAGTATCCATATAATTCCAATGCATTATGTTGGAAGCGTTATCTCTATACCGTCAGATATGAAGATTAAGGTTCTGAACGGAGATTTGAAGCTTCACGGAGATTTTCTGGAGAACGCAAATGGTGATCCCGAGGAGACTCTTCTTGTTACAGGGGAACTAATCATTACATCCCCATTCCGGAAGGTCGGGTACAAATCCCTGATCCTCACCGGTGAAATCTTTGCGCCGAAGGAGTGCGAATATGTCCTTACGTCCTCAATCTCCCAGTTGTACGGTGACCTACACTTCTACCAAAGTGAACCAAGAATGTTCTCTGGGCAAGAACGATTTGGTCATGATTTCTTCTTTTACTTAAAGAAGCCAGTCACCTTGATCCTGAGGGGGGAATTCAGTATTGAGGCTGATGTTTCTCCAGAGCTGTTACATGAAAAAGTATCTGAGGTCTTTTTGTGGGGAAACGTTCAAACGGCGGATAGCAAGCAGGCTTCGCTGTTACTGGCGCTTACAGCTCTGAAGTGTGGCGATATTCGTGCCGTGCAGATCTAGGAGGCAACGTCAATGAATGACCCTCAGAGGGAGGCATTCTTTAATCAGCTGTACGGTAAATACCACCATATTATCTTTGCCTACATCATGTCACATGTTAGTCATCGGGAGACAAGCAAAGATCTGCTGCAAGAGGTTTTTCTGAGAATTTGGAATCAAATCCATGTGGGTATAGAGCTGGGACTCGACGAGTCTCGGTACTGGATCTATCGTATAGCAAAAAACCTGGTCATTGATCATTACCGGAAACGTTCAACACAAAACAGGACGGAGGATAAGATAAAAGCTGATGCTGTCAGCAAGACGCTAGTGTCGAAATCGGCTGAGGACTCCTTTGAAATTAAGGAGCAAATCTTTAATGTAGAGCAAGCGATTTTGCGGCTTCCCGATAATCTGTACCGTGTTTTAATACTCCAGTTCATCGGACAAATGAACAGTTCAGAGATCGGTGAGCTTCTCGAATTACCGGCGGGAACCGTTAGATATAGACTCAGTATGGCGCGCAAGAAGCTGCGGCAAGAGCTGGAAGCTTTTCAAGGGGAAGGAGTACAGCCATGAGTGATGAATTTCGTGAAGAATGGAGATCCTTCGAGAAAGAAAGACCTGATCTCTCTGCTTGGATTAATAGTGCTAAGTTAACTGAACATGAAGCAGAGGCCATTAAGAATTCAATAATCAGGAATGATATCGGGTATGGTGCAAGGTGGTTGGAAGTGATCTCAACCCGAATTGACCGGGCCGTCTTGCGTTCACAGCGCAGAATTGAACAGACGGCGTCATTCCGGCTGCAAGAGCAAAATGATCGAATTAGGGTTATTCAAAACAGAAATCAGTAAGCAATGCCTACACGCGAGTTCGTGAAATTAGCAGCTTGTATTTGACTATAAGTAAATTCAGCTGTATCCGGCACCGATATTTCAATACCATCTTCAGGCAGAATATTGCGTTTCACACGGTAGATCCGCAAACGCTCTCCATCCTGCAAGGAGGTAGGGCATACGATAGTCCAGTTAAGAGCCGATTGTTCTAGCAAATGATATACCTGATGATGTTCCTCTGCTGCACGGGTTGACCTGCGTTTCGATTCGCTTGATTGATAGCGCAGAAGATGAGGGGACTGTTCACTTTGCAGAATACCGGCAGTTCCTACGGTTATGATACGTTGTATACCTTCGTTGTACATGGCCTCAATAATGAAAGGCATACTGTCTGATAGAGTTGTAGTACCATCTGTACTTAGGGCACTAATCACTACATCATTTCCTTGTACTGCATGGGTGATATCCTCTTTATTTACCACGTTACCATGGATAACCGTCAGGTTCTGATTAAACTGCTGGAGCTTCTCCGGAGTGCGGACTAATACGGTCACATGATGTCCATCCTGAAGAGCATGGTTAACGATGTGGCTCCCAACCCTTCCAGTGGCACCAAGAATCAATATATTCATATAAGGGGAACCTCCTAGTTGATCTGCTTTCTTTTATTTTATTATAAAGGAAAGGAGAGGTGATTTTATGAATGAAGTAACTATCCGTATCTTGAGTGAAAGTGATCCCGAGGTGATCTCCGAGGCCTTTCATGATCAAGGGTGGGAGAAGCCTGTAACGCTTTTTCTACAATATCTGAATGAGCAGGGAAAAGAACAGCGGGTCACATTGGTGGCTGAGGTTGAAGGTGATTTTGCGGGTTATGTCAATGTACTTTGGCAATCAGATTATCCTTATTTTAAAAAGCATTCTATACCTGAAATTCAGGATTTTAATGTACTGATTAAGTATCGGCGTTACGGAATAGGCACATTGTTGATGGATAAGGCGGAAGAAATAATTAGAGAAAGATCAGAAGCCGCTGGCCTTGGTGTAGGCCTATTCAGTGATTATGGAGCTGCACAAACCTTATACGTTAATCGCGGATATGTTCCGGACGGCAAAGGAATATTTAGAAACGGCGAGTACCTACAATATGGCCAGCAGGTAATTGTAGATGACGATCTGAATATGTTTTTTGTTAAGAGATTATGATTGCAGGGAACGTTAGTCTGGCTGCTTTTGTTCAGTTAACGGGCAGTTTAACAGAGCTAAGCTCTTGACTTGATGCGAATCTTAGTTTAACCTCTAATCTTATTGTTTACAGTGATTAGAGAGGAATGGTTCAATGAAGAAATACCTTGCCGGATTATTAATTACTTTTGTCATATGTTTGGGCTTACCAGGACAGGCTTACATGGAAGCGTCTAACCAGCAGCCTTTGGCTTTTGAGGATTTCAAACTAGAACAAGCGATTAAGTCATTATTAAATAAAAACGACGATGAATCACTAACAAAAGAGGATTTAGAGTCACTGACCGACGTTCCTTTATCGGGTAAAGAAATTAAGAGTTTGCAGGGTTTGGAGTATGCAGTTAATGTGACGACTTTGGAATTGGATAGCAATCAAATCGAGGATATTAAGCCTCTCAGGAAGTTAACGAAGTTGACAGATTTATCGATATTAAGGAACCAAATCAATGATCTTTCACCGCTAGCGGGATTAGTTTAGTTAATCTGAATACGTTATCCATAAGTTCTAACAAGATCACAGATCTAAGGCCGCTAGCAGGATTGGCTAATCTTTGGAGACTCGATGCTGCGAATAATAACATCAAAGATCTTGCTCCTTTGTCTAAATTAACTGACTTGCTTACTCTGAATTTATCATCTAACCAAATCTATGATTTGGAGCCGTTGAGAAATCTTCAAAGCTTGGGTTACCTATATTTGAACAACAACCGGGTGTGGGATTTAGAGCCGATCCAGCAACGTAGTTTTTTTCCGTATTATGATACGGGTGCATTCATCGAACCACTCGCGCTGCAAAATAACTATTTAGATTTAAGCCAAGGATCGAAAACATATAAATTATTCGTGGAACTTGCAGGAAATGAGTTGCCTGTTGGTCAGCGTAAGACACAGCGCCTGGTGATCGGCAGCACGACAGCTTATGTGGGAGAAAGTGCTTATCGTATTACCGCAGCACCATTTATTCAGACGGGGCGTACCTATGTGCCGATCCGTTTCATCTCCGAGAAGCTTGGGGCAACCGTGAATTGGAACCAGAGCACCAAAGAGGTAACGATTCAGAAGGATGGTAAAACGATTCGTTGGACTGTAGGGAACAGGCAGGTAAAAGTAAACCAGCAAACGGTGATGCAAGATGCTCCTTTACTTCTGAAGAACGGCAGTACGTTCGTTCCAGTTCGTTTTGTGGCGGAGCAGTTAAATACTTCCGTTGAATATATGGGAAGCAAGCATATGGTCGTGATTTTCAAAAAGTAAGCAGCATAACGGAATTACAGAAAAATATTTGAAGTTACGGACTCAGTGACCCTCAGCATACTTAATCTTTCGACTTTACATATAAATGTTTATTTCAGACGAGGTGAACAACAAATGGGGAAAAGCAGCTTTATATCTGGCCTGGGACTAATTATGTTAAGCAGCATTTTGTTCACAGCAGAAAGATTTATTGCCGTTTATAAATGGATTGGTGAAACGACTCCAGTAAAAATAAACGGTTCTGGTTCGTATCCAGCTGAACCAGCAATGCCGGGTGTGTTTGATAATGTATTCGTAGGCATTTTCTTGATACTTGGACTGGCTTTATTAATAATTGGGCTGAGCAGAGGAATAAAGAAATCTAGTTGAAGCGAAATGCAATCCAGGTGAAGCCGGATGGAGAAAGAACTAAATCAATAAGCGCCCCGCAGCTGATTATGAATCAGCTGCGGGGCGCTTATTGTTAAGGGTGTTATTTTTTTGAGGCCATTAAGGCTACACGGTATTGAGGAATAGCCTCGATACGGTGGAATACCGCAATTTCAACACCCTCAAAAACTTCGATATGAGCCTGATTGATATACGTATGAACAGTACCCTTACGCAGTGGTGTGATGGCAATATGAAGCTTATCCTTCTCCAGCTGATTGTAAGAGGATTTCAGGCCAATGCTCCAGGTTTGACCGAAATGGATGTTATCCGTCAGCAGCTTGTCTCCAAGGAAAGCTTCTGCAACATCTCCATCATAATCGATTTCCAGCCATACATCCTCTACATGGGACGGCCAGGCGGTATCCACTTCAATAACAGCCGATTTTTCTGCAGGCTTCACTACACTGATTTCCGGTGCGTATTCCGGAAGCTGCAGGGAGTAGGTGCTAAACACCCCTTCTTGCTGAACTGGTCCCAGCTGGCCAAAGGTAGAGCGTAATTCTTGTGCCGGAGCAGGAACGAGAGAGACACTAAAGGAAGGGAAGCCGAGAGAATTGCAGACCAGCTGATCGTTCTGAGCGGTTAACGGACAATCACTGACGGCGACAACCTGCTGTCCCCACAGGTCAAACCGGTAGGTTTGCAGCGCTTCTTGACGCGTGAGTGTAACAAAACGGATTGCTTTACCCTCAGTAGTACGGAATACGACTCCGTTATTTTTACCGGCAACAGGATGAATCACATATTCCTTATCGTTGTCTTGAACCTGGCCGTCGGTTGTTGCCATGCCGGTAATGGATGATTTGGCGATAACAAATTCCGGGTTAAGCCCGTCATGAGCATAGAAGAAAATGACATGTTCATCCTCTGTTGAAACTTCTGTCAGCAGCTGGGCCGTGGCGCTGATTAGGGATACTCCATGCAAATCAAGATTAAATGGAAGAACTGCACCTGTACCGCTGTTCAGTACGGCTTCTCCTTCATGCGGGAAAGAGAGCTTTCCAAGCGTAGTCTCCAGCTCAATCCGGAAGCTGCGGTCCGGCATATCAACACTGTCCTGAAAATTGTTCAGGAATACAAATCCGCTGCCGTCCTGCTGTCTGACACACCAGCGCAAAGTCTCGCTATCCGTAACCTCAAGGTCTGCCTGCCCTTCTGGCAGTACTGTTGGCATTGGGGCAAGAATATGGCCAAAGGACTCCATAAAGAGTGAAAGGGAACGGATGCGGTCATAGGCCTCGCCGATACGTCCGAATTCCCCGAGCGGCGCCTGATAATCATACGAGATTTTCGGAAGAGAATACTCGTTCATGTAGGTTTTTTTACCGACCGGATTGGAGCCGCCATGGTACATATAGTAGCCCAGCATATTGCTGCCACTGGCAAGCTTGACCAGTGTCATTGCTTCAACACTCTCGGCAGGGACAAAGGGACGGGCTTTATAGCTAACCTGCATTCCTCCAGCCATCTCACAATAAGCAACAGGATATTCGCGGGTATTGAAGTCGACCTCCTCCATCGGGACGGCATGCAGATCACGGTACAGAAATTCGCGGCTTGCCGGCTGGTCCGGAAGCCAGGAAGTGTAGGCATAGCCTGCAAGCATCGGAAGGAAGCCTTCAGTTGGAATGGCAGCGCCGCCCCAGGCGGTAACTGTAAAGAACATAGGATGGATTCCGGCTTCTTCTGCAATCCGGCGAAGCTCGGCCAGATGCGCGGTGCCTTCATTGCCTGAACTCATAAACTTGCCTGAAGTGTAGCCCCAGGCATCGTTAGGAGCGCTGCAGTGCATATATTCATTTTCCAGCTGGACAGCAATAACAGGACCGCCCTCCTGATACATGGTTCCTCTGATCTGTCTGGAAATTTCCCGGTAGAGCTTTCTGGAGAGCTCCAGATAAGCCGGATCGTTTGAACGGATTTCCAGCGGCTTGGCAAATACCCAGTCCGGAATGCCGCCGTTTCTGACCTCACCGTGACAGAAAGGCCCGATGCGCAGAATCAGCGGGTAGTCAAGCTTGGCACACAGATCAACAAAGTGACGTAAATTGCGGCTGCCGCTCCAGTCAAACACGCCTTCTTCTTCCTCATGGTAGTTCCAGAACACATAGCTGGCCACAATATGAACCCCGCCTGCTTTCATCTTAAGCAATTCCTCTTCCCATTGGAGATAACTGAAGCGGGAAAAATGAAACTCACCTACAACCGGAATAAAAGGCTTGCCGTTGCGGGTCATATAGTAGTTCGTAAAACCAAAGGTTTCACCTTTAGGGTTAGAGCCGCCGTTTGCACCCAGCTTACCCGGGACAATCTCAAATTGCGGCGTATCAGTCAGATCAAGTGTGGTTATTGCAGTCATTGCGTTTAGCCCTCCTCAAATAAGTTGCTTGTGATGGATATTGTTATCTGATTTAATAGGTAAATCAGATTTCTCTTGTATTGTAGGGCATTTATAGGAAGGGGAGGTAGAGTGGATATGGCTAAAAAAGCGATGGATTATGCTATTCACGGAGAGCGCTCCTATGGCATTCTGATTGCCGGACATTTCAGTGTAGCCGCTGATTACGCGATCCACCGGCCATCGGGCAGCAGAGACTGGCTGCTGATTTATACAATCTCCGGTGAAGGGCAGATTCAACTGGGTCAGGAGGCCGTGACATGCTCCGCAGGGGATATGTCTGTTCTGCTGCCTGGAATGCCCCATCAATACAGCACCAAACAGGAGGAATGGGAGTTCATCTGGGCACATTTTATTCCTGATCCCCAGTGGAGCACCTGGCTGAAGATTCCGGAACCGGACGAGCCGTTTATTTTTCATCATATCTCTTCTATAAAGATGCGCCAGTCCATTCAGGAGGCTCTGATGCGGATGGTCGCTCATGAGCTTCCGGGCGTAACCTCCATCCTTCACCGCAGGCTGTCTGAAATCGGACTGGAAGAAGCACTTGTTCATGCCCAGATAAATGCGGACCCGGAACATACCGTTTCCATGGACCCCAGAATTGCTGAGATTTTGCGTGATCTGCAGCTGAATCCGGCTCAGAAGGTCAGCCTGCCTGAGCTTGCCAAGAACAGCTGTCTCTCCATTTCCCGCCTGTCCCATCTATTTAAGGAGCAGGTGGGTGATACGATTCTGAACACACTGACTAAATTTAGAATGGAGAGGGCTGCCCAGCTTCTGGCCGGCACCCGGCGTCAGGTGGCAGAGATTGCTGCCGATGTCGGATTTGATTGTGCGATTCATTTTACACGCAAGTTCCGTGACACCTTTGGCGAGACACCCTCGGTATACCGGAAGCGAAAGCGTGAGGAGCTGCAGAATATGGACAGTTCCAGCCTTTCGGCTCAATAGGTGTATTGGGGAAAAGGTGCGCTGGTTCTGCTTTCCTGGCCGGCCGCTGCAAGATTGTCCAAAGCCGTAAAAAAAGTCTAATCTCCCCCAACAGCTGTGCCAAGAAAGTCTTATTGCCGGAAGCAGTAAAGGAAAGTATGCTACTGGTGTTGATTTTTTGGAGGGGGAATCTGGAATGATGAATAATAATGTTACCCAATCGGAGATGTATAACTTTAATTTTGGTTGGAAGTTCAAGCTGGCTGATGCCTTTCCGCTGGCCGATGCATTGGAGACCTGGAGAGACGGGGCGGGACGGCTGTTTTTTGAGCGGGAATATGATGAGCAGCAATGGACAGCGGTAAGCGTTCCCCATACCTACAATGATCAGGACCTGTTTGTGGCCCGGATCAAGGATGCCGGAAGCGGCCAGAAGCGGACCTTTGCTTTTTACAGAAAGTGGTTTAGGCTCCCGGAGTACCATGCCGGCAAAAAAGTGCTGATCGAGTTCGAAGGCATCCGGCAGACCTGTTATTTGTATATCAACGGCAAGCTGGCAGGCTATTATGAAGCCGGTATCACGCCCTTTGCCTTTGACCTGACCTCTTATATCGATTATGACGGAGATAATCTGATCGCTGTGGCTACGGATAACACCTCGACCAGGGATCTTGATTTTTTTGTGTCCGAGACGCCGAATCATCCGGATGCGGTACCTGGTACGTTCATTGATTCCCTGACAGAGCAGGAGCGTATTCCCGAGGCAAACCGCAGTGTCCGTTACTTCTGGAATTGCAATGATTTTAACCCCTCTGTGGGCGGACTCACCAAAAATATTAGACTGCATGTTAAGCCGAAGCTGTACATCACACTCCCTGTCTACAGCAATCTGCGGACAAAAGGGGTGTATGTCTACGGGACGGACTATGATATCGCACAGCGGGCAGCGGTTATCCATACCCGGGCAGAAATAAGGAATGAAACCGGCTGTGAACAGTCCGTCATTCTGGACAGCATTATCTATGACCACCGCGGGTCGGAGGCAGGCCGTTTGTCCTCGGATCTAACCCTGATTCCCGCTGCTGCCGGGCTGGCCGGATCTCCGCCGCTCTCGGTCACACCGCAGGATGCTTACATTAAAGAGGGGGAGCGGTATGTGCCGCAGTCTGAGGAGGCAGTGGAGCCGACCCTCACCAGCTCCGTTGAAGTTACTGAAGTGATGAATGCTGCTCCTGTATCCGGAATGCGGTTCTGGTCGCCGGATGATCCGTATCTGTATACGGTCCACACCCGGCTCATCTTGGACGGGGAAGTGATAGACACAACCGTTACACTCACGGGCTTCAGAAAGGTTGCTTATGACGGGGAGCGTGGACTGAGCATCAATGATAAGCAGGTCTGGCTTACCGGTTATGCACAGCGCTCCTCCAATGAGTGGGCAGCTATCGGTACTGCGCCGGATTGGCTTAAGGATATGGATGCCCGGCTGATCCGCGAAAGCAATGCCAACCATATCCGGTTCATGCATGTGGCGGCAAGCCCTGCGGATATCCGCTCCTGTGACAGGTACGGGGTCGTGTGCACCCAGCCGGCAGGCGATAAGGAGCATGAGAACACAGGCAGGCAGTGGGATCAGCGGATGGAAGTAATGCGGGATGTCATAATCTATTATAAAAATAATCCTTCGATCCTGTTCTGGGAGGCTGGCAATAACTCCATCAATAAGGAGCACATGCGGGAGATGTACCGGCTGAAGCAGGAGCTTGATCCGCACGGCGGCAGATTTATGGGCTGCAGAACCCTTAATACGGAGGAGGTAGTCGAGGAGGCTGAATATGTGGGCACGATGCTTAACCGTCATGCGGCCCGCTTCCAGTCGGAGAGAATGCCAGTAACAGAGACGGAGTATCTGCGTGAAGAGGCGCCAAGACGGGTCTGGGATGACTATTCCCCGCCGGATTACGATTATGATAATCTCTGGCTCGGCCTTGGGGGGATGAAGCAGCCCGGAGGCGACTGCCATGACTTAACCTCAGAGGACCTTGCCCTGTATGCGGCCAGAGGGTATGCCCAGTTTTTCAATGACCGGATCGGTGGAGCCTCCGGCAAAAACTTCTACGCCGCCGCCGCTGCCCTTTGCTGGACGGATTCTGCCCAGCACGGAAGGCAGGCGGCTTCCGAGAATGCCAGAATGAGCGGACGGGTTGATCCCGTGCGCATCAAAAAGCAGAGCTTCGAGGTGTTCCGTACGCTGCAGTCTCCGGTTCCCATGATCAAGATCATCGGTCACTGGAATTATCCCAGTGAAGGCGGAGACAATTACCGCTATGCGGTAAAGGAGTTTGACGGAACGTATTGGAGGAAGAACGGGGAGTGCGGCTTCCGTGATCCCAAGGACAAGACGGTGTATGTGCTGGGCAGTTATTTTATTGCCAAAGTAGAGCTGTTCATTAACGGCAGCCCGGCCGGAGTCTGCAGTAAGCCAGTGGACACGTTTGTATTTCCTTTCGAGCATACCGATATTACCCGATCCGGAGTGATTGCGGCCAAGGCGTATGACTACCAGGGAAATCTGGTGGCTGAGGATACGATAGAAACGGCCGGCCCGCCGTCCAGACTGAAGCTGACTGCCTTTACCGGAGACCGGGGACTGCTGGCTGACGGGGCAGACATTGCCTATGCCGATGTCGAAGTGCTGGATAGGGAGGGCCGTCTCTGCCCACTCGCCTTTGACCGGATCGATTTCCGGCTGGAAGGGGAGGGCGTGTTCCTGGGAGGCTATAACAGCGGACGCTTCAACGGCTTCGGCAGGGAGGACAGCGTTATCCGGCAGAATCACGTGTTTGCAGAATGCGGCAATAACCGGGTCTTTATCCGTTCCACCGGCCAAGCCGGCAGCATCCGGCTGACTGCAGCCATGCAGGGGCTTCCGGAGGAGAGCCTGATCATTGAAAGTTATCCTGCGGATACCGCAGCGCTCTCTCTTGAGCCGGGACAATACCTGACTCCGGACTATGAGGTGATTCCCGCCGCCGGCGGTTATCCGTTCAAGGCTATTCGTGAAGCGGATGCGGCTAAATATGTGCCGGAGGATAAAATCTATTGTAAGGTGCTGGTGGACGGCCAGGAGCCCGGCACTAATGGTGTCCTGAGCATTTATGATCAGGGCAGCATCTACAGCCCGATCCTGTACATTCTTGACCGGATCAAAGGCATGCGGCCGCAGCTGTTTGAATACACCTTCGATTCAGAGCGGGGTATTCTCACCCTGACCTCTGGCAGCACTACCGTTAAAGCGGAAAAAGGGCGCACTCATCTGCTGGTCAACGGGGAAGAAAATCTGCTGAACGGCGAGCCGTACTTTTATCAGCAGGATTTTATAGTAGAAATCAATGCAGTTATTGCTTATATCCGGGATGTTGTTGCCTATTATGACGATAAGATTAATGTTTTCCGGATCGAGCTTCCGTCTCAATAGCGGGCTGTTTTAACATTCCGCGCTGCCATTCTCCGGTTCCGGAGAGTGGCTTTTTCGTGTATTAAGATGCTTACTGCGCATTTCTCCTGAACTCGCTTGGCGTTACGGACACAGCCTGCTTGAAGATTTTACAGAAATACATGGATGAGTTGAAGCCGCAGGCCATCCCGATTTCAAGGATAGACAGAGAGGTGTTAACTAGCATGCTGCATGCATGCTGTATTCTTATATTGTTGATATAATGCACAAGGGTAAGCCCCGTAGCCTCTTTGAATATATGGCACAGATAGTATTTTGAGATGAAGAATTGGTCGGAGATCTCTTCAATTTTACGAATACGGTCGTAGTTCTGATTAATGTAGGCAAGTATAAGGTCAATGTTATTGGGTGAGGTTTGGGTTTCAACGGGCTTTGCCGGGCTTTTACTATGATTTAAAAGATCGAGAATCTCGGCAAGGTAAATAAAGATACGGTTACGGCTGTCGGATATATCTTCTTTCTCTAATAATAAAAGCAGCTTTTTAAGCCGGGGGAACATTTCCTTATCTATTGAAACAACAGTCCGGTCAAAGCAGTCCAGCAAGGAGTTAACGGCACGCTCTGTAAAATAAAGCTGCAGGAAGCGTTCGGTGAAGTAGATACAGGTTCTGGAGCAGCCGTGGTTCCGGAAGCTTTGGTGAAACAGATTGGGCTTAAGCAATGCCGTGTCATGCACAGCCAGGGTACACATGGAGTCATTCACCAGCATATCGTGATGCCCCTCTTCAAGAATATACAGCTCGTAGCAGTTATGGTAATGGAGATTAGGCATCCGGTGCCCTGCATCGTGCTTCCTGCGCTCAATAGAGAATAAAGGATGCGGCACAAACAAATCAGCACTCATTAATCCGGCCTCCTTCTTTGTATAGCAATATAATATAACAATCATTGAGCAAAGTAATATAATAGAAGAATATTGTTATTGGTTTATAATGATAATGATCCAATTCTATTAAACTATAATGTAGTTCAAAATAATGCTTGCATTACTTTTCTGTACATGATATATTCTATATCTGGCCGCGAAACGCTGAAAAGCATCGTAGCTAAGCTCGAAAAAAGAAATTAAAAAAGAGCTTGCAACGAACGGCTGGATGTGATATAGTATAAGAGTTGCTGCTGACGAGATGATCGTTAGCGACGACGAGCTTGATCTTTGAAAACTGAACAACGAGTGAGTATCGGAAATCACTTCGGTGAGATCCAAAAGTAGAGAATGCAAATTCTCGTCAGATGTTTCAAAATGAGCAATCGCTCTTTCTAAATACCAATTTGGAGAGTTTGATCCTGGCTCAGGACGAACGCTGGCGGCGTGCCTAATACATGCAAGTCGAGCGGAGCTTATCCTTCGGGGTAAGCTTAGCGGCGGACGGGTGAGTAACACGTAGGCAACCTGCCCCTTAGCCTGGGATAACTACCGGAAACGGTAGCTAATACCGGATAATTTCTTTTTTCTCATGAAGGGAGAATGAAAGGCGGAGCAATCTGTCATTAAGGGATGGGCCTGCGGCGCATTAGCTAGTTGGTGGGGTAACGGCTCACCAAGGCGACGATGCGTAGCCGACCTGAGAGGGTGAACGGCCACACTGGGACTGAGACACGGCCCAGACTCCTACGGGAGGCAGCAGTAGGGAATCTTCCGCAATGGGCGAAAGCCTGACGGAGCAACGCCGCGTGAGTGATGAAGGTTTTCGGATCGTAAAGCTCTGTTGCCAGGGAAGAACGTCCGGTAGAGTAACTGCTACCGGAGTGACGGTACCTGAGAAGAAAGCCCCGGCTAACTACGTGCCAGCAGCCGCGGTAATACGTAGGGGGCAAGCGTTGTCCGGAATTATTGGGCGTAAAGCGCGCGCAGGCGGCTATTTAAGTCTGGTGTTTAAACCTTGGGCTCAACCTGAGGTCGCACTGGAAACTGGGTGGCTTGAGTACAGAAGAGGAAAGTGGAATTCCACGTGTAGCGGTGAAATGCGTAGAGATGTGGAGGAACACCAGTGGCGAAGGCGACTTTCTGGGCTGTAACTGACGCTGAGGCGCGAAAGCGTGGGGAGCAAACAGGATTAGATACCCTGGTAGTCCACGCCGTAAACGATGAGTGCTAGGTGTTAGGGGTTTCGATACCCTTGGTGCCGAAGTTAACACAGTAAGCACTCCGCCTGGGGAGTACGGTCGCAAGACTGAAACTCAAAGGAATTGACGGGGACCCGCACAAGCAGTGGAGTATGTGGTTTAATTCGAAGCAACGCGAAGAACCTTACCAGGTCTTGACATCCCGATGAAAGCATTAGAGATAGTGCCCCTCTTCGGAGCATTGGAGACAGGTGGTGCATGGTTGTCGTCAGCTCGTGTCGTGAGATGTTGGGTTAAGTCCCGCAACGAGCGCAACCCTTGACTTTAGTTGCCAGCAGGTTAAGCTGGGCACTCTAGAGTGACTGCCGGTGACAAACCGGAGGAAGGTGGGGATGACGTCAAATCATCATGCCCCTTATGACCTGGGCTACACACGTACTACAATGGCCAGTACAACGGGAAGCGAAGCCGCGAGGTGGAGCCAATCCCAGCAAAGCTGGTCTCAGTTCGGATTGCAGGCTGCAACTCGCCTGCATGAAGTCGGAATTGCTAGTAATCGCGGATCAGCATGCCGCGGTGAATACGTTCCCGGGTCTTGTACACACCGCCCGTCACACCACGAGAGTTTACAACACCCGAAGTCGGTGGGGTAACCCGCAAGGGAGCCAGCCGCCGAAGGTGGGGTAGATGATTGGGGTGAAGTCGTAACAAGGTAGCCGTATCGGAAGGTGCGGCTGGATCACCTCCTTTCTATGGAGAATCGTCACCTGCAACGGTGACATTCAAATCGGAAGCTAAGCTTCCAAAACTCAGGTTTAGGCCTGTTACTCACTCGTTGGTCAGTTTTGAGAGTTTAAGCTCTCAAGTAGTACCTTGATCCTTGAAAACTGGATACCGAAACGAATTTGCGTTTTAGAACATCTTTTAGCTGAAACTTGTGTAAGCAAGTTGAAATAGTTATTAGTTGATACAATTGATCTGATAGGAAAGTAAAGAACAGCAATGTTCAATATTTCTCCTGCGGAGAAAATTGCGGTTAAGCTAATAAGAGCACACGGAGGATGCCTAGGCGCCAGGAGCCGACGAAGGACGTGGCGAACAACGAAACTGCCTCGGGGAGCTGTAAGCAAGCTTTGATCCGGGGGTGTCCGAATGGGGAAACCCAGCTGTGGTAATTCGCAGTTACTCACATCTGAATACATAGGGTGTGTAGAGGCAGACCAGGGGAACTGAAACATCTAAGTACCCTGAGGAAGAGAAAACAATAGTGATTCCGTCAGTAGCGGCGAGCGAA
>NZ_CP009283.1:6080000-6200000 GCF_000758625.1 Paenibacillus sp. FSL R7-0273 | reverse complement strand
ACGTACGGACGGGATAAGCGCTGAAAGCATCTAAGCGTGAAGCCCCCCTCAAGATGAGATTTCCCAATTAGTAAGACCCCTTGAAGACGACGAGGTAGATAGGTTGGAGGTGGAAGTGCAGCAATGCATGGAGCTGACCAATACTAATCGGTCGAGGGCTTATCCAATATCTATATACGCAGATTCGTTTCGGATTCAGTTTTCAGGAATCAAGTTCCTGAAGCATTTACGCTGTAAATGCCCGTTTGGTGGCGATGGCGGAGGGGTTCCACGCGTACCCATCCCGAACACGACCGTTAAGTCCTCCAGCGCCGATGGTACTTGGACCGAAGGGTCCTGGGAGAGTAGGACGCCGCCAAGCACAAATGAAGCATCCCTTTGAGGGGTGCTTTTTTTGTTTTGTTCAAAACGATGCACTCGCCTATGCTTTCTCCGTAATTCTCCGCTCCGAGTCTATCATAATCCCAATGATTCTAGCAAAACAGAGAGAAGGGATCTGTAAAACCGAATAAAGGCGGACACTGCCGCCTTTTCTTCTTCTCCGTGAAATAATGAATGAGCCGAGCCGAAATAACTGTACTTTCTGCAACTAAACCTGACTAACTAGCTCCGCTGCAGGTTTTAACTGTATTCTGTACACTTATATCTGCTAAAAACGCCCGAAACTGGCTTTTTTGAGAACAATAGATGTACAGAATACAGTTATTTTCTTATAATGATTCATTTCCTCTGTTTTAATTGTACAAAGTACACTTAACTTGATTTGAGCCTAAACCCACTGGCTGAGGGTAGCGGTTGGCAGGGGAACTCAATCCGCTGCTCGCCGTTTCACCTAAAGCGGGAACAGAAGGCGTTTTGTTAGCTTCATATTTACGTTGTATAGTTAGATTTTAAACTTATTGATCTGCTCCTGCAGTTCCTCTGCCATCTTGGAGAGGGCGCTTGCTGAGGCTGCAATCTCCTCCATGGAGGCCAGCTGTTCTTCAGTTGCAGCAGATACATTGTGTACTTCGCCTGATGACTCTTGGGCAATGTTCGAGATTTGTTCCATATACTGCACTGATTCGTCTGTGCTGGCTGACATTTCTTCCGAACCGGCAGATACCTCCTGAATTTCACCGGCTACCTTAGTTACCGCCTCAGAGATTTGTCCGAAGGCTTGTCCGGCTGCTGTCACAATCTCAATCCCGGCCTCTGTTTCACTGCTGTTTACTTTTACAGCCTCTATAGCGTGGTTGGTATCATTCTGAATGAGCTGTACCAGATCTGTAATCTTCTGAGCCGATACTGAGGATTCTTCGGCCAGCTTACGTACTTCTCCGGCCACAACGGCGAATCCACGGCCATGCTCACCCGCACGCGCAGCCTCGATAGCCGCATTCAATGCAAGCAGGTTAGTCTGACGGGCAATATTATTGATAACTCCGGTAATACTGCCAATCTCTGCAGAGCGTTCTCCAAGCCCCGTAACCAGCTCTGTCAGAGAAGCGATTGAAGAGCGGATTGAGCTCATCTGTTCTACTGCCTGGTGGACAATCCGGTTTCCTTCCGACGATTGATTCGCAGCGTCTATAGCAGATACGGATACACTCTGGGCAAGCTGGGCAATTTGCTCGGAGCCTAGAGACATTTCGCTCATCGCCTGGGAGGAACGTTTCACTATGTTAGCCTGCTCCGTTGTACCTGCTGCCAGGAGCTCAACGGTTTCAGAGATTTGCTCGGATGCCTTGGCATTCTGCTCTGCACTCGCAAGCAGTTCCTCCGAAGAAGCGGCCACCTGCTCTGAGGTCATGGAAACGGACTGAATCATCGCGCGCAGGTTGCCTGTCATGGTATTGAAGGAAGCCGCGAGTGTACCAAGCTCATCCTTATTTTTTAGTGTAATCATTTCGCCGGTCAAATCACCGTTTGCAATCAGCATTGCTGAAGCATTCATCTTTTGAATAGGCTTTGAGATGATACTTGCAATGAAGAAGGCAATGAATAAAGCAAGCAGGAAAGAAACAATCGTTACGGCCAGAATGACATTAAAGGTTTGTTCTGCTGACTCCAGCGAGTTTTTGGTAGCCTGCTTCGACAAATCGTTGCCTAATGTAATCAGTTGAGCAATTGTATCATTGGCTGTGTACCAGAGCGGATAGGACTCTGTATGCAGCTTGCTTGCTTCCCCGAAATCGTTGGCAATCCCCCGCTCCACAAAAGCAGGCATCTTGGCGATATAAGCATCGTAGTTGGTACTGAAGGTATCATATAATGCCAATGCCGTAGGATCGCCGTTAAGTAGTGTAATCAGCTCTTTACGCTCATTTTCAATTTTGGCCAGCAGCTGCTGGAGGGTTTCATTCATTTCAGTAACCTGGTTTTGATCCGTCTCCACAATAACTGCAAGAGCGAGACGCTCCACATCTGAGACATCCCCGTTCATCATCCCCAGCAGGCTGACACTAGGCATCCACTTTTGGTCAATTTCTTCAGCACTTGTAGACATACCGTGAATCTGAGTTAAGGCATAAATACTTACAAAGGCAAGCAGTGCAGCTACAACCAGAAATCCGGCCAGTAGTTTCATCCGGATGGTAAGCCTCAATCTCTCTAATACTTTT
This sequence comes from Paenibacillus sp. FSL R7-0273, assembly GCF_000758625.1. Lineage (NCBI taxonomy): Bacteria > Bacillati > Bacillota > Bacilli > Caryophanales > Paenibacillaceae > Paenibacillus > Paenibacillus sp. FSL R7-0273. The sequence goes on along the minus strand of NZ_CP009283.1, from coordinate 6,197,397 downwards.
CCCCATTGGTTCTTCAAATTCCCACTCCTCAACTTGATGCAAAATATATACGTCTGTATGTATATCGACAGATCTCCCATTGAATTGTAGCTATACAAATTTTGATAATTAAAAAAGTTTCGGACCGCGGGTGCTGAAGCTCGAATTTTACAAGTGCCGGGTTCTTTTATCCATTCATGGCCGGATTTTAGCATGTTACTATTTTGATGCAGGAAGCCGGCTACCAGGAGATTCTGGATGAGAAGCAGCAGGCTATTGATGGAGCGCGTCTCACTTGGTTTTTGTATATACATTAGAAGGAGTAGGAGGAATTAATATCAATGCTCAAAACCAATTTCTACGGAGCCCCTTTTGAAATGGAGGAAATCCGGGAGCCGGATTTTCCGCAGCGGTCCTTCCGGGCTGAGGATTACCGGCTGCCTGACACGGGGATGTCTGAGGATATTCACGCGATACAGCGGGCTGTGGATGACTGCTCCACACAAGGAGGCGGTACGGTTATCGTATCTCCGGGGGAGTGGCCCTCAGGCCCTATCCATTTAAATAGTCATGTCCACCTGTCTGTGGAAAAGGGGGCGGTCATTACCTTTAGTGATGCCTTTACCGATTATCTTCCGCCGGTTTTTACAAGATGGGAGGGGATGGAATGCTATAACTATTCTCCGCTGATCTACGCCATTGACTGCGACAATATTGCGGTTACCGGTGAGGGCACGCTGAATGGAAACGGGGAGGCTTGGTGGCACTGGAAAAAGCTCCAGCAGACCGCAGCCGATAAGCTCTGTTATGCCGAAAGAGACGGGATTCCTGTTAAGGAGCGGGTCTTCGGTACGGAGGAGGCAGCCCTGCGCCCCTCGTTCATCCAGCCGGTCCGCTGCCGGAATGTGCTGATTGAGGGAGTCGCGATTCATAACGGCCCCCAGTGGACGGTGCATCCGGTCTATTGCGAGAATGTTATTATCCGCGGGATTGATATTGTCAGCTGCGGTCCCAACACCGACGGGCTGAACCCGGATTCCTGCCGCAATGTGCTAATTGAGGACAGCAGCTTTGAGACCGGGGATGACTGCATCGCGATCAATTCCGGCATGAATGAGGACGGCTGGCGGGTCAACAGGCCCTGTGAGAACATTGTCATTCGTAATTGTGTGATGAAGGAAGGACACGGGGGACTTGTGATCGGCAGCGGAATGTCCGGCGGAGTCCGGAATGTGTATGCCCACAACTGCACCATCCATGGCGGAGACCGGGGTATCCGGCTGAAGTCGATGCGGGGGAGAGGCGGCTACGTGGACAATATCCGGTTTGAGCAGATCAAGATCAATAATGTTAGAGAAGAAGCCGTGCAGATCAATATGTTCTACGGGTACAGCACTGTGGTTCCCAAGACCAGCACGCCTTCCGATTTCAGCAATATCAGCATTAAGGACATCAGCGGTGAAGGAGCCGCAATAGCTGTAGAGATCAAGGGGCTCCCTGAGCACCGTCTGAACAACATCAGTCTGGAAAAGATAAACCTCAGCGCAGACCGCGCTTTAATCTGCAGTGATGTCGGGAGCATCAGTCTGAAGGGGTTCAAGGTTAAGACTGCTGCAGGCAAGAGCGTTACATTTGAGAACGTCGGGCAGCTGCAGCTGGAGGATTACAGTATAACCAATAAATAAAATAAAGAATGGCCCTGATGCTCAAGCCAGCCTTGATGCATCAGGGCTTTTTTGTTGCGGTTATACTATGATAATTATTGGCATGTTAATATTAATCGGGGTGAGTATATGTTTCTGTATGAGCAAAGAATGTATAAGCTATTGGCGCGTATACTAGGCACAGTTTTGTTAACGGCAACTTATTATCATGATTATGAGCACCTGGGCCGGCTTCACCTTGCAGGCGGGGGGCTCGTCCTTTTAGTATATGCATTATTGATTTGGGCACCGAAGCGCTGGCGGACAGAAGCTGTCTACTTCACGGCTTCCTTAATGATTATTGCAGTTGATATATTACTGTATTCTATATATGGCTCACTGCACCCGAGCCTGATCTGGCCGCTGTTTTTCATGATCGTGTTCATGACTCATGATTACCGAAGGATTAACATTGCGATCGGCCTGCTGGTTTTGGGGGTGATCTTTGTTATCTACTCTCTGTCCTTCACAACTGTTATGGGTCTGCTCGGCGCATTCCTGCTTGCCAGGAACTCCAAAATCAGACGCGATACGCATCAGCTGACCAGGCAGCATCTGGAGGAGCTGAACCGGGTTCACCAGGAGCTTGAAGCAGCACATAATGAGCTTCATGAAGCGAATATGTACTCGGTGCGCTATGCTGCATTGGAGGAGCGGACCAGACTGGCCCGGGAAATTCATGACGGGCTCGGCCATCAGCTGACCTCGCTGATTATCCAACTGCAGGCGCTTAAGATTATGCAGGCTACAGACCCGGCGAGAGCAGCTGAGGCGGTGGAGCAGCTGACTGATATTGCCCGCCAGGCGATGGAAGAGGTTCGGATTGCCGTCAAGGAATGGTCAAATGATGAGATGGGACTGGGGAGCGTGGCGCTCAAGGGACTTATATCACAGACCCGGGGAAGGACACCTGTCCAGCTTAATTTCAGCCAGCATTCTGAAGGATCGGAGTGGTCTATTGAAACAAGCATAATCCTGTATCGTGTGCTCCAGGAGTCCTTAACAAATGTGCTGCGGCATACAGATGCAACCATAGTTGACGTAGAGCTTGAGGAAATGAACGACACCATCTGCTTGACAGTTACAGATAACGGAACAACAGCCGGAGGAGAACAGGTAAATATGGGGTTTGGGCTAAAAGGGATAGCAGAGCGTTGTAAGGCAGGGGGAGGCAGCTGTACATTTTCAGCGGTGGAACCGCATGGTTTCCGGGTGCAGGTCATCCTTCCGGTTGAAGCAGCAGCTCTAGAAGAAATGCAGGGGGAGCAGAGATGGGAAAAATAATCAGAGTGGTCATTGCCGATGATCAGCCGTTTGTCCGCCAGGGACTGAGATATATCATCGATGCTCAGCCTGACATGGAGTGTGCAGGTGAGGCGGAGGACGGGGAAGCTGCCTGCCGGTTAGCGGCTGATACCAAGCCGGATATTATTCTGATGGACATTCAGATGCCCGTCTTATCGGGAATTGAGGCAACTCAGCGTATCCTGAGCGAAAATGCTGAAATCCGGATCGTGCTGCTGACAACGTTCGATGTCGAAGCTTATGTTATTGAGGGCATACGTGCCGGTGCTGCCGGTTATTTGTTAAAAGACACGGAAATGCAGGACATTCTGGATGGAATCCGCTGGGCTGACCAGGGGAACGCCATTTACAGAACCCCTACAGCGAGTAAGGCACTTGCCAGAGCAATTGCGGATTATGGAAAAAGAATCGGACTAGCGCAGCCGTCAGGCCATCTGGGGGAAGAGCTGACTGAACGCGAGCTGGATGTGCTGCAGCAAATGGCTTATGGCCGCAACAATGCGGAAATTGCCGGAATGCTGAATATTTCACAGGGAACGGTAAAAACGCATATACACCGTATCCTTCAAAAGCTCGAAGTTGAAGACCGTACCAAGGCTGTGGTTCTGGCGATCCGTACAGGATTGGTAGAGTGAAGGAGGTGACTGTATATCTTCAGATAGAGGCTGGACGGCTAAAGATCAACCGCTGTGCAGATGTGCTGATTTCTGAAATTACATATGATAGGTAACGAGCAAACAACAAGATTAGGAGGAAGTACAATGCACGTTACCGTTCAGCAAGTCATTTCAAGCACACCAGCCTGGGTATGGGCCCTTTTGGCTGCCTTAATCATAATGGGACTCCGAAACTCCCAGGAAAAGCCCGTTAATTTCATCAGAATGCTTATTGCCCCGCTGATCTTTATGATCTGGGGCTTATGGACCCTGACAACGAAGTTTGATCAGGTCGGATATACGCTTATGAGCTATATTCTCTTTATTATTCCAGGATTTGTAATCGGCTATCTGTTGAACAAAGCCTTTCAGTCCTTTGCTGCACAAGCCGGGATTATTTATAAAAAGCAGAGCTATTTGCCGTTAATCGTTGTCCTGATCAACTTCGCGGTTAAATATGCGCTGAATGTGATGCTTGTTTTTTACCACTCTACTCTATTCCATCTCATTTACTCGGCGGCAAACGGGCTGACGGTCGGATTATTTTTTGGAGGCATCCTGTATACCTTGAAGATGCAGACTGAGCTTAGAAGCGCTGCAGTCAGATAAACAAAGCCCGGCGCTAATCCGCCGGGCTTGTCCGCTTTTCACTTACTGCGCCTTATTCCCTTCTCCTTCACAAACCGCTCCAGCACCCGGAAATCCTCGGTCACCTGCTTGAAGGGCAGAGCCTCCAGCACCTTGCTCCGGTAATCCTTGGAGGCGGCTGCGGACAGGCGGGAGTCGAGGATGCTGAGCACGCCAAGATCGGTTTCGCTGCGGATCAGGCGTCCGGTGCCCTGCCGCAGGCGGAGCAGCATGTCCGGGACAAAAACCTCCTTCAGCGCATTCTGTACCCGTGAAGCTTTATATTCATATACAGGATCAGACGGAACCGGAAATGGCAGGCGGAACACAATGACCTGGGACAGATCGGAGCCCTCAATATTGATCCCTTCCCAGAATACGCCGGTGCTGAGCAGCACTCCTTTGCTGTGCCGGAACTGCGCAATGACCCCATCCTGGGACGAGCCCTCCTGCTGCATATGCAGCGCCCAGTCCAGTTTCTCGGACCGCAGCTTCCCGTGGACGAACCGCATATCCTCCTTGGCTGAAAACAGCACCAGTGTCCGTCCCTCCGTTACATTGCAGAGCCGCAGCATTTCCTTGTAGGCGGCTTCGAGATATTCCTGCCGGTTCCCGTGGTTGTAGTAGGGAACACTGCCTGAAATGTACAGCATGGTATGGCTGTCGTAGTCAAAAGGGGAAGGCTGGCGCTCCATGTAATCTCCCCGGTAGCCGAGTGATTGCGTAAGATAAGCATATTGCTCCTCGAGCGTATCCCCGCCCTGGCACATCGTGGCTGACGTTAGGATAACAGAGGTCTTTCCGTTGAATAACGCCTGCTTCAGAAACTGGCTGATGTTTTTGGGACAGATGCTGATGCTTGCTTCACGCCGGGTCTTGCTGGCCCAGAGAAGGTGACCCTGCTCTGCCCCCGAGAGAACTGCGAACAGGTCGATGAGCCCGTTGACCGCTTCATATATATTATCGATCTCACGTTCATTCCGGGAAGTGAGTACCGCCAGCCCCAGCTGAAAATCCTTCAACAGCTGTGAGCCCCTGCTGAACGGAATCCCCTTCATTTCGGACAATTTAATACGGTCATTATCCTGTTTGGCTGTCTGCAGCAGATCGGCTTCCACCTGCTTGAAGATGCTGCCTAAACAGCTTTTAATTAATCTGGCATGTGCCATAAGGCTCTTATCTGCGGATTGCTTAAAAAGAATCTGCAGCGCGTCATCCAGCACCCGGCAGGTGCCGCGAAAGGTGAATTCGAGCGTTCTTGCGTCCCGTACCTTAGCCTCCAGGTTATGTGCCTCATCAATGACGATCAGCGCCGGCTGCTCAGTAATTAAGGGCCTTGTGCCTTCTTTTTTCTTGATCAGATCCCGGATCAGCAGATCCTGGTTGACGATGATGAAATCCATGTCACCGGCCCTGGCGCTGATTTTGGCGCGCATATCATAGAAGGAGCAGGTGCTTTTGAAGCGGCACTGTTCAAATTTGCAGTCATTAACACACACCTCGGACCATACGGCATCATTGATGCCGCCGGGAATATCCGCCCGCTCATCGATTTCGTAATTTGCAATCCGGCGGGCAAGAGCTGACACAGGGGAGTCCGGAGTATCCGGCTGGAGCAGATCTGCTGCCCTGTAGCGGCAGGCATACTGGCCCATGCCTTTTCCGACTACGGAGCGCACGGTTGTGAAGCCGAGCCGGCTTCCGATTACCCGCAGATCCTTATGGATCTGTTCGGAGAGCTGGATGGAGGAGGTGGCAATAATGACCGGCTGCTGCGAGATATGGTTAATGAGCAGGCCGGGGATAAGGTAGGCGAAGGATTTGCCGATGCCGACACCGGCCTCGACCATGGCGTTGCGCCCGTTAATATAAGCATCGGCAATATCCAGCGACATATCCTGCTGTCCGGTCCGTTCTCTCAGTCCGAGCCTGGGAAACCGGTCATACATCCGGAAGACGGCATTGACCAGAGCAGGCTCGATGTCCTTCTTCTGCTCCCGCTTCTGTAATTTATAAAGATCACTTAACCAGCTGATGACGATCGCCCCTTCACTGTTTCAATGCGCCTGTACCGGCAGATTGATTTTTTTGGTCAAACTGTAATTATCTCCGATAGCGGCTTGGCAGTCAAGGACTGGTCATTAGGCAGTCTATCTAAGCGGCCTGAAAAAGGCGCGGATATCCTCGGCCAGCGGCTCAGGTGCCTCAAGGGCAGTAAAATGACCGCCGCGCGGCATTTCAGTCCAGCGGGTTATATTCAGATTGCGAACTGCCCATTCCTTGGGAGGCAGCAGGATATCACCGGGGAAAAGAGCCAGCCCGGTCGGCACCTCAATCCGGCCCAGCGGCGGTAAAGAGGTGGAGTTGGCGTGATAGATCTGCGTAGCCGAGCCTATCGTATTAGTCACCCAATAAATCATGATATTCGTAAGCAGCTCATCCCTGGTGAAGCTTTGGCTGAGCTCGCCTTTACAATCGCTCCAGTCGTGGAATTTTTCGAGAATCCAGCCTGCCAGCCCGGCCGGTGAGTCTGAAAGCCCATAGGCCAGCGTACGGGGCTTGGTAGACTGAATAGAGATGTAAGCTCCCTCACGGGCAAGCCAGCTCTGCGCCGTCTGCTGATACTGCCGTTCTTCAGCTGTAAGGTCAGCCTGATTACCCGGAGCCAACAGACCGCGGATAATGCCTATATCGGTAAGATGGATTCCATTCAAAAGCTCAGGACGGCTGGCTGCCAGATATCTTGTAACACCTGAGCCGATATCACCGCCGCCGGCAGCGAACGTGGTGTAACCGAGTTCTTCTGTCATCAGCTTGGCCCAGAGCCCGGCAATCTGTGCATTATTGATGCCGCCGTTCCCCGGATAGCCGGAGAAGGCGAAGCCGGGCAGCGAAGGAACGATAACGTCGAAGGAATCCTCGGGATTACCGCCGTAGCTTGCCGGGTCAGTGAGCATCGGTATGATTTTGGAATAGCGGAAAAAGCTGTCCGGCCAGCCGTGCGTTAAAAGGATCGGCAGAGGATTAGGCCCTTTACCGCGCTCATGAATAAAATGGATATCCGTCCCGTCAATGTTACTGCGGTAATGTGCGAACCGGTTCAGCTTGGCTTCCTGTGCCCGCCAGTCGAACTGATCCCGCCAATAAGCGATGATTGATTGTAGATAAGCGAAGTCCGTCCCCTGCTCCCACCCGGTGTCCTCTATTAGATTAGGCCAGCGGATATGGTCCAGTCTGTACTTTAAATCGGCAAGCACTTCATCGGATACCCGGATTTGAAAACGTTCAGCTGTCATGATCTTTGCTCCACCCTTTGTTGTATTTTTTGTGTATAGTAAACTTTAACGCTGTTATATGTATTATTATGGAATATAAGCTGAAAAAAGCATACCTTAAATTCTAAACTGGGGGGAAGACGTTTTGATCGAGCATGCTAAGCGGGTAATCGCGTTCTATCCTGTAAAGGAGCCGGTAATTGAGTTCATCCGGCATAACGAGAATATGACCTTTAAGGTAACAGATGAAGTGGGCGGGAAAAACTATCTGCTCCGGATTCACCGGCCCAGAACGGCGGGGTTGTCCGGTACACAGCACACGCTGGAAGGCCTGCAGTCGGAGGTGTATCTGCTTCAGGAGCTGAACCGGAGGAAGGTCATTCAGGTGCAGAGGCCGGTCGCTAACCATGCGGACGAGTATGTAACCTTATATCAGTCGGAGGAATTCGGTTCCTGTTATGCTACGGTGCTGGAATGGCTGGACGGCGAAGTTTTGACAGGGGATGAAGAGAATATCGGGGTGATCGCATACGCGCTGGGTGAGACCTTTGCTGAGCTTCATAACGCTTCAAGCGGGCAACAATTGTCCGGTTTAACGAGGCCTGTATATGGTGTTCAAAGCATTGATTCTGCACTTGAAGAGCTTAAATGCGGGATAACGGGCGGTGTATATACTCAAGAGCAGTACGATACATTCGCGGAAGTGCTTAATGCAGTCAAAGAACAGCTGGCCGGGCTGGATGCCAGGCAGGACAGCTGGGGAATCATTCATGCTGATGTACAATCAGGGAATGTAATTGTGCAGGGGGAAACGCCGCATCTGATAGATTTCTGTTTATCCGGCTACGGCTATTATCTGTTTGATGTGGGAAGCGCCTCCACAGCGTTGAAAAAAGAATGGAGACCGGCCTTTCTGGAGGGCTACAGCTCCCGCCGGGCCTTCTCGTTTGACGATATCAGATATATTGAAGGACAAATATTTATGGATATCTTCATCAGCTATGCGATGTTCGTCCGTGATCCCGCCAGCAACGGCTGGGTTAAGGAGCATGCGGTAAAGGTATGCGGAAAATGCAGGGATTTCCTGGCCGGAAAAGAAGTGTACCATCTGTTATAATCCCAATCGCGTATAATCAGGACCAGCGCAGTAAAAAATACCCATATCTATATTAGGACAGTAATGCCAAAGGAGATATGGGTATGAACGAAATCTGGAATGAGGTCTGGAAGGCTCTGGTACTGATTATATTCGGCATGCTGGTGCTCAGGCTGGCCGGCAGAAAATCCATCTCACAGATGACCATTCCGACGACAATTGCCATGATCTCTATCGGGACGATTATCGTAGAGCCGATCGCGGACCATCATATTCTGATTACGATGACAGCTGCAGCTGTATTTATTGCCGTGCTGATTGCGGTGGAGTGGCTGCAGCTGCACTGGAGCCTGTTCGAAAGGCTGGTCAAGGGGCCGGCGGTTATTGTCATTAAGGATGGCCGGGTGCAGGAGCAGAATCTGAAGAAGCTGTGCCTAACCCTCGAGGCGCTGGAGATGAATCTGCGGGAGCAGGGAATTTCCAGGCTCAGTGATGTGAAGACGGCGACGATTGAGCCTAACGGGATGCTCGGCTATGAGCTTCAGGATGCGGCAAAGCCCGTAACTCTTATTCAAGTAGAGGCGCTTCTGGCCAAATATATGAGCAGCCCGGCGGCTAGTGACAATATGGCGGCGCAGAGTGAACCCGACCCGCAGAAGCAGGACGGGAATCTGTTTGACCAGCTTTGAGCCTGGCGGAATTATTTCATAATCAGCCGGGCTGCCACAATAATCAGAAACACGGCAAGCAGGCGGAGCAGCAGCTTGGCCGGCAGGCGTTTGGCAAGCCGTGCACCGAGCTGGCCGCCGATAATGGCACCTGGCGCTAGGCACAGGACCATGATCCATTCGATATTTTGCAGATAGGCATGTGTAGATGTGCTGACGATCGAAGACAGAAAAATCTGCAGCATAGAGGTGGCGACAGCAATATGTGTCGAGAAGCCCAGCAGCAGCGTCATTGTCGGCACCATCAGGCTGCCTCCGCCGACACCGAACAGACTGGCCAGGAAGCCGACAAAAAAGCTGATAATAAAGCCGGTTGGCATATGATAGGCGTATTCAAAACGGCTGCCTTCAGCATCTGTAAAGCTCCGCTTGACCGTGGGATTAAACGGCAGGGTCAGGGGCTTTTTCGGCTTGAACAGAAGCAGCAGCGCAATAAGAATCAGAAAAATGCCGAAGCTGACAAAAAAGGCTCTCCCCTCCACCTGTTCAGAGAGCAGTGCCCCGATTACCGAGCCCGGAATGGAAGCAGCCGCGAACCAGAGTGCTGCCTGGTAATCGATTCTTTTTTGCCGGGAATAGACGTAAGTACTGGAAATGGAATTGAACAGCAGCATAGCCATGGAGGTGCCCGCCAGATGGGCGGTAGGCATCTCAGGATACAGAAAGGCTAAGGCTGGCACGACGATGAAGCCGCCGCCAAGTCCGACAAGCGAGCCGGAAATGCCGGCGATCAGCCCGAGGCTGAACAGAAGCAGATAGGTTAACACTGGACAGTTCCCTTTCGTTGTGAAGTTAATAACCGTTATGTTTCCCGGATCTTCATGGAAATAGTTATTATTCTTTTGTACCCACATTATCACAAGTAGAATATGGCCGGAAGGGCAGCCCTTCTTTTATGAGTCATGATTCAGACGGGTATAGTATCCTCTCCCTGCGGGTAATAACTAACAGCGCAACCATCCATAACTGCGGAGAAGGGAGAATGCAAAGATGAAACGTAAACTGCTGATAACGGGAGCAGCGGGCGTGATCGGAAATACGGTCTACCAGGGACTGAAGCAAGACGGCCGGTATGATGTCACCGGAGCTGATATTGAGGCAGATGAGAGCCAGGGCATCGTTCAGCTGGACATTGCCGATGAAGCGCGGCTTAATGAGCTGACGCAAGGGGCTGATACCGTACTCCATTTTGCCTGGATGAAGGATGAGGATGATTTTCTGGGCAAGGTGCTGCAAGGGAATGTAGCCGGTGCCTACAAGCTGTTTGAAGCTGCCGTACAGAACGGAGTGAAACGGATAATCTTCGCCAGCTCCAATCATGCAACCGGTTTCTATAAGACGGATGAGCAGGTTGACCCGTCAGATCCTTACCGTCCGGACAGCTTCTACGGGCTGAGCAAATGTTACATTGAGCTGCTCGGCCGCTTGTATGCGGACCAGGGCAAGCTCTCCTCCATTAATATCCGGATCGGCAATTTCCCGGAGGATGACCGGCCGCATTCTGAACGTGCGGGACATATCTGGATTTCCGGACGTGATATGCTGCAGCTGATTATCTGCTGCATTGAGGCAGATGAAGGGATGAAGTATCTGAACCTCTACGGTACCTCTGCCAACAGTGATAACTATTATGATATCGCATACCTTGAGGAGCTGATCGGCTACAAGCCGCAGGATGACGGGGCGGAGCTGCTTGAGCAGGCCAAGGCGGCCGGATGGAAGATACGGCGGGATGAAACGGTCTACCAGGGCGGACAAAAGGCATAGCCAGCAGCTTACAGCGACAGTATGGGCTCCGGTTCCGGGGCCTGTTTTTGTTCGTAATAAAAGCAGGAATCAAGCAGATGAAAAGGAACTTCATATATAACACAATCTTAAAAACCGGAGGCGCTGATGTGGTGATTGTAAGAATGGCAGAGTCGAATATGAAGGACTATAACAAGCCGAACGAAGGCTTTATGGTTACCGGCCGGATTTTACCCAGTTATGAAAACGGCTTATGGACGTATACAGAGGAGGACTTTGCTGAAGCTTATGCGAAGCGATATGAGGATGAGCAGATTGCTGTCGCTTATACCGAGGATGAGAGCAAGGCCGTTTTTTTATTTTATAATGGTGAAAAATGCACCGGGCGGATCAGGCTGCGCGCCAACTGGAACGGATATGCGATGGTCGAGGATATTGCTGTGGCCGGCAGCCGGAGACAGCAGGGGATCGGAAGAAGGCTTATGGATCAGGCCGTACAGTGGGCACAGCAGCATAAGCTTGCCGGCCTGATGCTGGAAACGCAGGATGTCAATGTGGCTGCATGCCGCTTTTATGCGCGTTACGGTTTTGAAATCGGCGGGGTGGATAACAGGCTCTACTCTAACTTTCCGGCGGCCGGTGAGCAGGCGATCTTCTGGTATTATAAATTTCAAGGAAAAAGTCTTGACTTTAAGATAAAAAGAGAGTAAATTGAGATCAAGGAGTTATCTTAACTTAAAGATAATTTCCGGATTATATCTTAAAGTTAAGAATCTTTAAATTATATTATAACATGAAAATGAGCCTCTAAAATAACACTACAATAAAAGGAGTCGGTTATAATGACTAATGTAACGGCAAAACAAACCATGGGAATTCACCATATCACAGCAATCGTCGGGCATCCGCAGGAGAATATGGATTTTTACGCAGGAGTGCTGGGCTTGCGTCTGGTTAAGCAGACAGTGAACTTTGATGATCCGGGAACGTATCACTTTTACTTCGGCAATGACGGAGGGAAACCGGGCACAATTATTACCTTCTTCCCTTGGCCGGGAGCTTACAAAGGCAAAATCGGCGGCGGACAGGTGGGGGTAACGACTTACATTATCCCGGTGGGCGCGATGAGCTTCTGGAAGGAAAGACTGGCAAAGTTCGAGGTTGCTTTCAGCGAGCTGGAGCGGTTCGGGGAGCAGGTGCTTGAATTCGATGATCCGCACGGCCTGCATCTGGAGCTTGTGGAGCGGGAAGCCGGGGAGCAGAATAGCTGGACCTTCGGGGGCGTTACACCAGAGGTTGCGATCAAAGGGTTCGGAGGCGCCACGCTGCTGTCGACTGATCCGGAAGCAACGGCTGAGCTGCTGGAGCAGGTGCTTGGACTTACGTTTATTGGCCGGGAAAAGGATATTGCCCGTTACCGTTCTACTGCCGATCTGGGCAATGTCATTGATCTCAAAATGACCGCTGTACAGCGCGGCGAAATGGGGGTCGGCACAGTGCATCATATCGCCTGGAGAGCCAAGGACGATCAGGATCAGCTGGAATGGCAGAGCTATGTGCATGATCACGGATATGGGGTAACAGCGGTGCAGGACCGGAATTATTTTAACGCGATTTATTTCAGGGAGCATGGGGAGATTTTGTTCGAAATCGCTACAGATCCTCCAGGCTTCGCCCATGATGAAACGCCGGAAACCATGGGAACGGCGCTGAAGCTGCCTGCGCAGTATGAGCCGCACAGAGGACAGATTGAGCAGGTTCTGCTGCCGTTCCAGATCAGAGAGCTTGACTAAATGAACTTACGGGAAGGGATGACTGACATGCTGGCGATAGACCCCGCAGGCAATACGGAGAGAGACAATTATAAGCTGCTCGTCGGCAGCATTATTCCGCGGCCGATTGCTTTTGTGACGACGCAGTCCGCAGAAGGAGTGCTGAATGGAGCACCCTTCAGTTTTTTCAATATCGTCTCCTCCAATCCGCCGATGATCTCAGTGTCTGTCCAGCATGCGGCAGGCAAGCCGAAGGATACAGCACGGAACATAATGGATACTAAGGAATTTGTCGTCCATATCGTGGACCGCGACAATGTGGGGCAGATCAATATGACCGCAGCTCCGCTTGCTCCGGATCAGAGTGAAATTACGCTTGCCGGACTTACACCTGTCCAGAGCTCTGCCATCTCTGTGCCGGGAGTTAAGGAAGCGAAGGTAAGGATGGAATGTGTGCTGGAGCAAGCGGTAGAATTCCCGGGCTTCGAGCTGCTGATCGGCAGAGTCGTCCAGTTTCACATTGCGGAAGAGCTCTATGAGCAGGGCAGAATTGATCCGCACAAGCTGGGGGCGGTCAGCCGTCTGGCAGGGAACAGCTATGCGGGCCTCGGGGAGATTTTTGAGATTGAACGGCCTGTCTGAAGGCTGTATCAAGCTAAAAAAGCCGGTTAATTCCGGCTTTTTTTCTGCCTGTCAGCAGACCGTTTTTTGGTGCAGCTACTGCATAATATAACGCGGCAGCTCGACAATCACTGAAGTCCCGATTGTGAACTCACTTTCAATCTTCAGCTGTCCGCCGTGCAGCCCGATGATCTCCTTGCAGATGGCAAGCCCGAGTCCGCTGCCGGACTGGCGTGACCGGCCCTTGAAGAATTTGGTGCCGAGCTTGTCCAGATCAGCCGCCTCTATGCCTTCCCCGGTATCTGTCACCGTAACGATAATCAGCTCCTCCTGCTGAACCGCGGTAAGGCTTACTGCCCCTTGCGCCGGAGTGAACTTGAAGGCATTGTCGAGCAGATTAACAAACACCTGCTTAAGGCGGTTGAAGTCACCGTTGACCGGCAGCGGCAGATCGGGAATATCAGCGTATAGCCGGATCTCCTTCGTCTGCCCGCGGTAGCGGAACTGCAGCAGCAGATCCTCCAGCAGTCCCCTGAGATCATACGGCTGCAGATCAACGGTGATCTCACCGGCCTGGAACTTGGAGAAATCGAGCAGATCCTCCACCAGCCCAATGAGCCGGTCCGTTTCTCCGGTCATTACCTCGAGACCCTGCAGGGTCTCTTTTTTATCGGACAAATCACCCATAAGCAGCGTCTCGCCCCAGCCTTTAATCGAGGTGAGGGGAGTGCGCAGCTCATGCGTGACCGATGAGATGAAGTCGTATTTGATTTTTTCGCTTTTGAGAATTTCCTCGGACATGTAATTGAGCGTAACGGCCAGCGTTCCGATCTCATCATTATGCTGCTTCGCTGCCTTGGCGGTGAAATTGCCGGTCGCCATTTCCTTCGCCACAGACGTAAGCTGCTGAATCGGCCCTACAATCCGCTTTGCGATGATCAGGCTGAGCACGAAGCCGAACAGGATGACCAGCAGCCCGACCCAGACTGCATTCAGCACAATGGTGACAATAACGTCGTACAGCGGCTCAGCAGAAACGGAGTAGCGCAGCACGCCTATATTCACCCCGGCTTCCTTAATGGGGAGAGACACCGCTATAATCCGCTCCCCGTTCACCGGGGTGAGGCTCTGATAGCTTCCTTTGCCGCTGCTCAGCGCGGTTCTTACATCCGGCGTATCAATCCGCTCCTCGCTGGAGAAGCCGAAGGAATTAATAATAACGTTACCTTCGGTGTTCAGCACCTCAACCTTGCTGCTCTCCTCAGTGGAGAGATTCTCCAGAATGTACCGGGCCCGCTCATTGAGTGAATAGCCCTCCAGATACTTGTTGAAAAAGGTGGCCGAGGTCGTAGCCCGTGAGGATAACGTCTCTATCGCACTGCCCAGATAAAAATAGTGGACAGCTACAAGAAACACCCCTTCCAGCAGCAGTACAATCAGGAGCAGGACAATGGTGATATAGACGATGAGCCGTGACCTGATTCCTCTCAGCAATGTTGTGCCCTCCATAAATAACCGAATCCCCACACAGTCTCCAGATATTGCGGACCTGTGGCGTCCTGGCCGATTTTTTGGCGGATCCGGCTGATATTCACATCCACAATTTTGAGCTCTCCCATAAAATACTGCCCCCAGACCGAGGTGAGAATATCATCGCGGTTAACCGCCTTATTAGGCTGCTCCATCAGCAGTTTCACGATAGAAAACTCGGTAGGCGTCAAAGCGATCTCCAGCCCGTCCTTCAGCAGCTTCCGTTCATCCGGCATCAGGGTAAAAGGGGGCAGCTGAACGGCGTTCTCCTGCAGCACATTCTCACCGGGATATATGCGCCGGTACAGCGAACGGACCCGGGCGAGCAGCTCAACGGGGCTGAACGGCTTAATCACATAATCGTCCGCTCCCGAATCCAGCCCCATGACCTTATCAATTTCCTGGCTTTTGGCGGTCAGCATAATGATGCCCAGCCGGGGGAACTCCCTGCGCAGCATGGCGCACACCTCGAAGCCGCTGATTCCGGGCAGCATCAGATCGAGAATGGCGATGTCAAAATCCCGCTGCTCACGTGCAGCGGCAAGCGCCGCTTCACCTGTAGCAGCTTCGGTAACCTCAAAGCCCGCCCGCTTCAGATTCACCTGCAAAAAATCGCGTATCGGCTTCTCATCTTCCAGTACCAGCACCTTCATGGACAACCTCCTAATCAGTACAAGGGCTTCTGCGGTGTGCCGGCCAGCAGCCGGACTTCCTCCAGCGGAAGCTTGAGCTGGTTGTATTCCTGAAGCGCAGAGCCGCTCAGCTTAGCCTTGGCGGCAGCATCCTCCGCAGGCAGCACGGCAGCCAGCACAGTCGGTGCAGCAGCATCCTCTGTATTTTGCAGCTCGTAGAGCAGGGTATATGTTCTATTCTCCGCTTTCAGCACGGCTTCGGTGCTCTGCCATTCCTGCCTGGTGAGCAGGCGCAGCTCAAGCAGCATAGCCTGACCGCCGGTGCCGGCATCCTTGAAGCTGAAGCGGATATTTTTCCACGGCTCCGGTGATTCCTCGGTGAGCTCCAGCACGTATTTACCGGTCCAGCTCTGCGGGATATGGAAGTTAAAGCCCCACCGGTCGAACTGCTCCTCCACAAATTTCAGCCCGGTCTGGCCGTCCCACTGATAATATTTGGTGATGAACGGCGTTGCCAGCGGAGCCATGCTCTCCGTACCGGCCGGCGGAACCAGGAAGCCGATCTCGGTAATGCCGTCGCCGTTGATATCGGTGCTGTAGAGCGGATAATCCTTGATGGCCATATTGTTCACGCCCAGCTTGCTGTCCGGGTCCGGAGTATAAGGATTAAGGGCAATATCACGGCTGGCTGCGAGCTCTTCATGATGAA
This sequence comes from Paenibacillus sp. FSL R7-0273, assembly GCF_000758625.1. Classification (NCBI taxonomy): domain Bacteria; kingdom Bacillati; phylum Bacillota; class Bacilli; order Caryophanales; family Paenibacillaceae; genus Paenibacillus; species Paenibacillus sp. FSL R7-0273. The sequence continues at coordinate 6,181,018 of NZ_CP009283.1, read as the reverse complement.
CATCATCTGCTGCCAGTATATCAATAAATTTACCATTTTCCCAAATCAGCAGGGAAGTATAGGAAGCATGGGCACCGATCGCCACATCAACGAACAGGGCGCTGGCCCCGGGAGCCGCCTTCGTGAAATTGGCCTGAATAATTGCGCCGTCAAAAGCCTGATCCGCCAGGCTCTGCTGCGTACCGTCTTTCAGCGAGAATAGCTGCAGACGGGCGCTTGGCTGCATGTCTGTAGTGAAGGTGGTCTGGAACAAAGCGATATCTGTATCTCCGGTGCCGGTCAGGTCACCGACGGCCAGCTGGTCATAGGGCTGCTTGAGCAGTTCGGATACGGTGCCGCCGTCAAGCGTATAAACGGCCAGCTCCTTGCTGAGTCCCTGACCGCCGCTGAAGCCGAGCAGCATGTCCGTTTGCCCGTCCGCAGTGACATCGGTGAACTGCACATAATCCAGCTCGCTGCCGACACCGGTAATCGTGGCCAGCTTGTTCCAGTCGCCGCTTGACTGGGACAGGACAAGCGTATTGACCTCGTAATCGGTTTTGTCTGTTTTATAGAAGGCCAGGATTTCATCCTTGCCGTCCCGGTCCAGGTCCTGCAGCTGGATTGCGCTGCCCGACTCGGAATGGACAGGGACCGTCAGATGGGCATTGGCCGGCAGAAATGATTTTACAATGCTGGTAATGGTTCCGTCCGCACTGCCCTGTGACGGGGCACGAAGCAGATCACTGGGCGCCTTGGGTGCGCCGCAACCTGCAGTTATCAGGGTTAATAATAGTATGGCGCTGAGGCTTAAGCCAGATTTATTCATAAGATATAATCTCCTTTGCAGGTTCTGTGCCTAGTATATCCCAACTCTGTGGCAAAGTAGTTGCAAAATGGTAAAGGCTACGCTGTCCGGCAAGGAGCGGGCTGCTATAATAATTTGCTATGATTAAGTAATAACGCTTGATGCAGCCCGGCTAAGCAGGGCGGAGGGGGAGCAAGGATGAGAACATTGTTTGTAACCGATATTCACGGGGACCTTGAGGGACTGGAGCTGCTGCTGAAAAAGGCAGAGTTTAAGCCGGGCAGCGATCAGCTTGTGTTCGGGGGCGATATGATCAACCGGGGGAAGGATTCTGCCGGGGTTGTAAGACTGGTTAAGCGCCTGATGGAGCAGTACCCGGACAATGTCCATGCAGTTATGGGCAATCATGAGGAGATGATGGCTGATTATCTGGTGCGCGGGGACAAGCTGTGGCTGAGCCACGGGGGACGAGACACGCTGAAAAGCTTCGCTGCGGCATTTCCGGATGAGGATACCCGGCAGGAGCATATGGTGTGGGCTTGCTCTCTGCCTTTGTACTATGAGGATGACCGGTATGTCTTCACTCATGCGGGACTGAATCCCGCGCAGCCGCTGGATAAGCAGGACCGGGACATCCTGTGGATGAATGAATACGACTTCTATCATCAGCCGGGGGCGGAGCTGCTGGAGCTGACGGGCGGCAAGCCGGTCATCCACGGGCACACGCCCGTAGAGCGGATATATTGGGACGGAGTCAGAATGAATTGTGACCTGGGCTCGAATACCTACTCCGTGCTGGATGAACGGGCGCTGGGGCTTGTAAATCTGACAGAGATGACCTATCTGGTGTACAAGCAGGCCGGGAAGAAGCTGGAGGAGCGGCGGATCGGGCGGTACTGACAATGTATTTATCATTTAAAAAAGGCAGCATCTGTAAAGATGACTGCCCTCCGCTGCTGTGTACATTATTTGATATTGGGTGTGGATTCCCGGATGATCGGTTTTGTGTAGATATGAGAGACCTGATAAGGCTGTTCCGGAGTATTGATCCGTGACAGCAGCATTTCGGCAGCTTTGACACCCATTTCATTGCTGTAGATATGGACAGTAGTCAGATGAGGCTCAATAATTCTGGACTCGGGACCGTTATCAAACCCGCAGATTACAATATCACCGGGAATCGAATGATCGAGATTCTTCAGAGATTTCATGAAGCCTACAGCAATATAATCGTTCGCGCATACATAAGCAGACGGGAGCTCTGCGATATTATTCAATTTCTCGTCAGCCCAGCCGGGGCTGGAGAAGAAAAGATGATCCTTATCCAGTACACACTGGGTGAGGTCCAGCGGGATTCCCGCCTCAGTTAACGCACGGTTAAAGCCTACCCAGCGCTCATTAAAGCTCCGGCAATGATTGTAATCCCCGATAAACCCTAGGCTTTTGTAACCGCCCTCAATAAGCTTCCTGGTAAGCTGATACGTACTGTTCTCGTTCTCCATTAACAAGACATCCGCCTGGAATTCAGGATAGCAGACGTGTGCAGAGCAGTCGATAAAAATAGTCGGAATCCCCAGGCTTGTTATCCGTTCGCTGTAGGCCAAATCAAACAGCTCAATACAAATGATACCGTCCACATTGTCGACATCAAAATTGTTGGGGAGTGTCAGGGCGTTCTGTTCAATTTCCCGTATGATGTGAATGGAGAGGTTGTACCCCTCGGCGCTGATCCGCTTCTCCAGGCCACTGATTAAGGTCGAGCCAAAGTGCGAGGTATTCGGAAGGTTTTCCGTTAATAAGGCGATATTCCGGGAGCTCTTTGGCTGGACATTATCCGGCTCCATCAGTGAAAATTGTTTGTATTTCAATTCAATTGCTTTCTTGATGACTTTATTCCGCGTTTCTTCCGGCAGCCCCTCGCTTCCGTTTAAGGCTTTGGAGGCCGTGTTTCTGGAGATCCCCAGTGCATCAGCGATATCCTGTATCGTTACTTTACCACGTGCCATATATGTAAGTTCACCTCTATATTATAATCTCTCTTCTTTTACTCCCTTAAATGTATAATAGTTTTGCCAAAATAGCAATGACAATTTTACAAATGCACAAATTACTTTACATTTTTACGCCTGTTTGTTTTGCTTGTCTTTGTCTTTTGTTACTCGTTATTCATATAAAAGCTTGAAAAAGCTGGTTTGATATTAGTCAGATTAAGCTTTTTTGCCTTTTTGACAAAATGTAACAGACTTATATCCATATATAAGTTTGCAAATGAACAAATATATTTTTACAAATGTATTGACTGATGGGGTGCTATTTGATAAATTGTAAAAGAACGAAGGGGCATGAACAGCGAAATGTAAGCCTTTTAGCAGCGTCCCTGAAGCAATCAATTCTAAATCATGTACAAGAATGGAGGTAAAGGCATTGCATAATTCAATGGAAGCGGGTCAGCGGAAACTGCCGGCGGGACGGAAGAGCTCTCTGATGGAGTATTTGAAGAAGCACTATTTTCTGTATCTCATGCTGGCACCGGCGCTGATCCTGACCCTGATATTTAAATATGGCCCGATGTATGGTGCGATTATTGCCTTTAAGGATTTCAGCCCGATTAAGGGTATTCTGGGCAGTGAATGGGTGGGGCTGTACAACTTCGAGAAATTCCTGTCTTCCCCTAACTTTGAGGTTATTTTTATGAATACGCTTAAATTGAGCTTTTTCGGCCTGATTCTGAGCTTTCCTGTGCCGATTCTGCTTGCGTTGATGCTCAATCAGGTCCGCCGGGCCGGAGTGAAAAAGAACATCCAGCTTTTCCTCTATGCGCCTAACTTTATATCCGTTGTGGTTGTTGTAGGGATGCTGTTCATCTTCCTCTCTCCAACAGGACCAATCAACCAGCTGTTCAGCTGGATTAATGGGGAGCCGGTGATGTTCATGTCGCGTCCGGAGTATTTCCGCTGGATCTACATTCTTTCCGACATATGGACGGGGGCGGGCTGGGCTTCCATCATCTATGTAGCAGCGCTTGCCAACGTGGACCCTGAGTTACATAACGCAGCCAACCTGGACGGTGCGAACCTTCTGCAAAGAATCCGTCATATTGATCTGCCGACCATCCGGCCGATTATGGCGATTGTATTCATTCTTGCGGCGGGCGGGATCATGTCGATCGGCTTTGAAAAGGCGTATCTGATGCAGACGGCGACGAACCTGCCAACCTCGGAGATCATTCCGACCTATGTCTACAAAATCGGACTGCAGTCCGGCGACTACGCTTATTCCGCGGCGGTGGGGCTGTTCAACTCAATCATTAACGTCATCCTGCTGATTACGGTGAACTTTACAGTGAAGAAGCTGAATGAGGGCGAAGGTCTTTACTAAGAAAGGAGCTACAAATCATGTTCGTAAAACATTCGCGGCTGGACCGTTTTATGCTTGTGCTGAACGCCGCTTTTCTGACACTGGCTGTGCTGGTGGTGATTCTTCCGCTCGTGTATGTGGTGATCGCCTCCTTCATGGACCCGTCGGTCCTGCTCAGCCGGGGAATCTCATTTAAAATCTCGGACTGGTCAGTTGAAGGCTATAAGATGATCCTTACTAATCCTGCGATGCTCAGGGGCTTTGCTAATGCTGTTTTTTATGCATCGGCCTTTGCTATCCTGACCGTCATGGTCTCTATCTGTGCCGGCTATGCCTTGTCGGATGACCGGATGAAGGGGAAGGGGCTCTTTATGACCGTATTCCTGTTCACGATGTTCTTTGGCGGCGGGCTGGTCCCGACTTATCTGCTGGTTAAAAATCTGGGGCTGCTCGATACAGTCTGGGCTGTGATCATCCCGGGTGCGGTCAATGTATGGAATATTATTTTGTCCAGAACCTTCTTCAAGGGCGTACCGAATGAGCTGAAGGAAGCGTCCAATGTGGACGGGGCCTCGGAGATGAGGATTTTCTTCAGCATCGTATTGCCGCTCTCCAAGCCGATTATTTTCGTGCTGGCGCTGTATGCCTTTGTCGGCCAGTGGAATTCCTATTTTGACGCGATGATCTATCTTGATAATCCCAATCTTCACCCGCTGCAGCTCGTGCTGCGCTCGATCCTGATCCAGAATCAGGTGGACCCCGGCATGATCAGCGACCAACTGGCTGCAGCCGAAATGAAACGTCTGTCTGAAATCATTAAGTATGCTGCGATTGTTGTATCCAGTCTGCCGCTGATTATTATGTATCCGTTCTTCCAGAAATATTTTGAAAAAGGTGTCATGGTCGGCTCCATTAAATAGGCAGCGGCCCGCACATAGATAAGGTTCTTTCATTCCTATTCATTTGGAGGTCATATCCGTGAAAAGATCAAAAAGGTCAAAAGGTTTGTCAAAAGCAGCTTCTGCCTCTGTCCTTGCTTCCTTCATGTTTCTTGCTGCATGCGGCAGCGGGGGAGGAAGTGCTGCCAGTGAGCAGCAGGACCCTGACGGCAAGGTCACCCTGAACTTCATTACGCAAAGCTCCGCACTGGCCCCGGCCGATCCGAACGACAAGCTGATCAATAAACGGCTCGAGGAAAAAACAAATGTGCATATCAACTGGAAGAACTTCACGAATGACGTGTTTGTGGAAAAAAGAAACCTGGCTGTCGCAAGCGGTGATCTTCCGGATGCTATTTTTAATGCCGACTACAGTGACTATGAGCTGCTGAAGCTGGCTAAGGACGGGGCGATCATCCCGCTGAATGAGCTGATTGAGCAGAATATGCCTAATTTCAAAAAAGTGCTGGAGGAAGCTCCTGAATATAAGAGCATGATAACGGCACCTGACGGCAACATCTACGCCTTCCCTTGGATTGAAGAGCTGGGGAACGGCAAGGAGAGAATTCAGGCAGTGGACAGTATGCCCTGGATCAATGTGGAATGGCTGAACAAGCTGGGCCTCGACATGCCAACGACTACGGAAGAACTGAAGCAGGTGCTGATTGCCTTTAAGACACAGGACCCGAACGGTAACGGCCAGGCTGATGAAATTCCGCTGTCCTTCATTAATAAGCCGGGAGCGGAGGATCTGGTCTTCCTGTTTGCCTCCTTCGGGCTGGGCGAGAATCCTGATCATGCGGTGGTAAGCGATGACGGTAAAGTGATCTTTACGGCTGCCGAGGAAGGCTACAAAGATGCCGTTAAGTTTATTAACGAGCTGTACAAAGAAAAGCTGATTGATATCGAGGCCTATACCCAGGACTGGAGCACTTATCTGGCAAAAGGGAAGGATCAGAAGTACGGGCTGTATTTCTCCTGGGACAAGGCGAATATCTCCGGAGCGAACGATGCTTACGAGGTAATGCCGCCGCTGGCCGGGCCGGACGGTGAGGTCAATGTAACACGGACGAACGCCCTGGGCCTGGGCCGCGGCAAAATGGTCGTGACCAGTGCGAACAAAAATCTGGAGACCACGGCAAAATGGGTGGATCAGCTGTATGATCCGGTCCAGTCTGTACAGAACAACTGGGGAACCTACGGGGATGACACGCAGCAGAACATCTTTGAACTGGATGAAGCCGAAGGGATGCTGAAGCATTTGCCGCTGGAAGGCACCGCTCCTGTTGAGCTCCGTGAAAAAACAAGCATCGGCGGGCCGCTGGCAATTCTGGATTCTTATTATGGCAAGTACACTACGATGCCGGATGATGCCAAGGGCAGAATGGATATCGTCAAGAACATCATGGCTCCGAAAATGAAGGCTGAGAACGTCATGCCGAGCGTATTCCATTCCATTGACGAGCTGGACCGCCTGACAACTATTGAAACCGACCTGTTCGCTTATGTGCTCAGAATGCGTACTGAATGGTACCAGAACGGCAAAATCGATGCCGAGTGGAATGATTATTTGAAGGAGCTGGACCGGCTTGGCCTGCAGGAATGGCTGACGATCAAGCAGGGCGGCTACGACAGGGCAACGGGGAAGTAATATACAAATAAAAATAAAGATTGAACGGGAATCTTGAGAAAAGGGAGCGGAGCCCAACCCTTTCTCTAAATTCCCGGTTCAATCTATCCGGGAGAAAAGGAGAAATCATATATGTCAGCTATCACAGAACAGAACTACCGGGGGGCCTATCACTTTTCCCCCCAGAAGAATTGGATGAACGATCCGAACGGGCTCGTATACTTCGAGGGAGAATACCACTTGTTCTTCCAGCATCATCCGGACGGAATGAGTATGGGCGAGATGCACTGGGGCCATGCAGTCAGCAAGGATCTGATCAGCTGGGAAGAGCTGCCGGTTGCGCTGGTGCCGGATGAACTTGGCATGATTTTCTCGGGAAGCGCCGTTGTGGACTGGAAGAATACGACGGGATTTTTCGGGAATAAGCCAGGGCTTGTGGCAATCTTCACGCATCACCTGAATATGCCGGAAGGACAGCCTGCGGTGCAGTATCAAAGTCTGGCCTACAGCAAGGATAACGGCAGAACCTGGACGAAATATGCCGGGAATCCGGTGCTTACCCATGACAGCTTCATTGATTTCCGTGATCCCAAGGTATTCTGGGATAAAGAGCGGGCGCGCTGGGTCATGATCGTGGCCTGCGGTCAGACGGTATGCCTGTATCACTCGCCGGATCTGATCCGCTGGAGCTTTGCCAGCGAATTCGGCGCAGGGATCGGCTCCCACGATGGAGTGTGGGAGTGTCCGGATCTTTTTCCGCTGGCAGTGGATGGGGATGAGGATAACATTAAATGGGTGATGCTTGTAAGCATTGGTGCTGAGCCGGCCTTTGAGGAAGGCTCAAGAACACAGTATTTCACGGGTGACTTTGACGGAAGCCTGTTCACACCTGATGAAGAATCGCTTGTCATCCGCTGGATCGATTATGGAAGGGACAACTACGCCGGAGTGAGCTGGTCTGATCTCCCGGAGGAAGACGGAAGACGCCTGTTTATCGGCTGGATGAGCAACTGGATGTATGCACCGCAGACACCGACGGAAGGCTTCCGCGGAGCGATGACGATTCCCCGGGAGCTTTCGCTGGAAACGAGAAACGGGGAGGCTACGCTCATCCAGAAGCCTGCACAAGAGCTGGAAGCGGCGCGTAAGCCGGTCTTGTCCCTTGCGAATGCTTCGGTACAAGAGATTAATGCGGCCTGCGCCGGATTAGAGCTGGATGCTTACCTCATAGAAGCAAAGCTTCCGCGCGGTACCTCTGCCGGCTTCCGCTTAAAAGCAGGCGCCGGGGAACAAACCGTTGCAGGGATTAACGGGCAAACGCAGGAAGTTTACGTCGACCGCAGCGCTTCCGGGCTAAGCGACTTCCACAGCCTGTTCCCGGGGCTTCACTCTGCGAGGCTTGCGGCACCGGCTGAAGTCTATGATCTGAGCATTTATGTAGACCGCTCCTCGGTTGAGGTATTTGCGGGCGGCGGTCAGGCGGTTGTTACGGATCTTATTTTCCCCGGGCCCGCCTCCAAAGGACTTGCTGCCTTTGCAGAACATGAAGAGGATATGTTCCTGTCAGTGGATATCTATGAGCTGGCCTCACCTGCCGCAGCCGGCAGCGGGAAGTAAGCGGGAGGTGCGGAGTACATGCGTATAGGAGCAATCGAAGCAGGCGGGACGAAATTTATATGCGGCATCGGGGATGAGTACGGGCGGATTGAGGACCAGATCAGCTTCCCGACCGGCCATCCGGAGCAGACGATACCCCGGGTAATTGAATATTTTCAGGGCAAAGAGGCTGAGGCCATCGGGATCGGATCGTTTGGTCCGATTGATATCCGCCCGGATAGCCCGGCCTATGGTTACATTACGACCACGCCTAAGCCGGGGTGGGCCAATTATGATCTGCTCGGGACCTTGAAGCAAGCCTTTCCTGTTCCGTTCGGCTGGGATACTGATGTTAATGCTGCAGCCTATGGTGAGGTGAAATGGGGGGCGGCAAAGGGACTGTCCAGCTGCCTATACATTACCGTAGGCACGGGTGTCGGTGTTGGCGTGTATGCGGAAGGCCGGCTGATACACGGTCTTGTCCACCCTGAGGGCGGGCATGTGCCGACGAGACGGCATCCGGAGGATCATTATTCCGGGAGGTGCCCGTATCACGGGGACTGCCTCGAAGGAATGGCGGCAGGCCCTGCTATTGAAGCCCGCTGGGGAAGGAAGGGCCATGAGCTTCCGGCAGAGCACAAGGCATGGGAGATTGAGGCCTTCTATATTGCCGAGTCCGTAACCCAGGCTGTTCTGCTGCTCTCCCCGGAGAAAATCATCCTCGGCGGCGGCGTAATGCAGCAGTCCCAGCTGTTTCCGCTGATCCGTGAGAAGGTGCGCCGGAACCTGAACGGCTATGTGAGTGCGGATGCTATTCTCACGCAAATGGATGACTATATTGTGGCTCCGGGTCTCGGCCAGCAGGCCGGATTATGCGGTGCGCTGGCCTTGGGTCTTGCAGCAATGGACAAAGTCCGGAGCTAGTTCCATCTATCCATTCATATAAACAACAGCCAAGGCCGGAGTGATGCAGATGCAGCAAGCCGGCCTTGCTTTTCAAAGTAAGGAACTTATCATTCACAGGAAAAGAGGCTGAAGGATGAACTGTAAAACGAAATTTGGGCTGAAAATCCTGCTGGCGGCGGGAATCTTGATAGCTTCCGCAGAGATATCAGCATTCAATTATGAGCCGGTCCAGGCTGCAGCGGCAGAACCGGCAGCAGGCCAGGGACCCGAGGGGGAGACGGATATTTTTGAAACCGCTACCAATCTAAACAGCAATTTAACGGGCTGGTACACAGCCGGAAAAGGCAGACAGGAGAATACAGCGGAAGGACTTTTGCTGACCTCGGACCTGCGGGAAAATGTGCTGGCTCTATCGCAGACTTCCGCAGATGATCTGATCTATGAAGCGGATGTGATGATCAAGGAGGGACAGCCCGATGCCTCGCTGCTGTTCCGCTCAAGCAGTGACGGGAAACAGGCCTATATGCTGCAGATTGTGCCGCAAGCCGGTGTGATCCGTCTAAGGGATGCAGCGAACGGGGCCGGCAGCCTGCTGGAGGAAAGCCGGGTTCCTCTGGTACAGGGCGAAATCTATCACTTGAAGGTGAGAGCAGAGGGCTCCTCCCTAAAGGTATATTGGGGAAATCAATATAAGCCGGTAATCAATATTGAGGACAATACCTACTCCTCCGGCAGGCTCGGGCTCCACGTCTGGGATGGGGCTGCGCTGTTCCAGAACATCCTGGTGAGTGATCTGCAGGGGAACCTCGGGACTGTGCTGACCAGTAAAGGACAATGGCAGCCGGATCTGAACGGTAAAAAGGGCTCTTCCGGCAGTCAGGGCAAAGCGCTGCTGATCTATGACAGGCCGGCTGCAGATTTCGTGTATGAAGGTCAGCTATCCCTTCCTTCGGATGGTAGTGCGGGCCTTGCCTTCCGGTCCGCTGCCGGCGGCTCGGACGGATACGAGGCAGCCCTGGTCAAGACGGGCAATCAGCTCCGTGTCCGGTTAACCAAAGCGGACGGGACGGTCATCGCAACCTCAAGCCGTACTTATCCTGGTCACACCGGGGCAAAGCATGCGGTTGAGGTGCAGGCGGAGGGGAGCCGGATTCAGATTTTTGTGGACGGCTATACACCGGCAGCCATTGACGTAAAGGACAGCTCTTACGTATCCGGGAACATGGGGCTGGTGGTAAACAGCGGAGCTGCCTATTTTCAGAATGTCTATGTGACGGATGCCGCCAGCTATAATAATGAAAAATACCGGCCGCAGTATCATTACACGCCGCTGCGCGGTTCCGTAAGTGATCCGAACGGACTGGTCTATTTTGCCGGAGAATATCATCTGTTCCATCAGGATGGCGGCACCTGGGCCCATGCAGTCAGTAAAGATATGCTGAATTGGAAGCGTCTGCCGATTGCTCTTCCCTGGAATGATTACGGTCATGTCTGGTCCGGGTCTGCCGTAGCCGATCTGAATAACTCCTCGGGTTTGTTCGGGGATTCGGGCGGCCAGGGGCTGCTTGCCTACTATACGTCCTATAATCCGGATGCTCCTAACGGCAACCAGCGGATTGGTTTGGCCTACAGCAAGGATAAGGGACGTACCTGGGAATATGCAAAGGAGCGTCCAATCGTGTTAGAGAATCCCGGGAAGAACGGGGATGACCCCGGGAGCTGGGATTTCCGCGACCCCAAGGTAGTGCGCGATGAGGCCAATCACCGCTGGGTGATGGTAGTCTCGGGCGGCGATCATATCCGCTTTTTCACCTCAACCAATCTGCTCGACTGGACGTTAACCGATAATTGGGGGTACGGGAGCTATATCCGCGGCGGGGTATGGGAATGCCCTGATTTATTCCCGCTTACGGTGCAGGGAACCTCAGAGAAGAAGTGGGTGCTGATGATCAGCACAGGAGCGAATCCGGCAACGGACGGATCAGATGCGGAATATTTTGTGGGGAGTCTGACAGCTGAGGGGAAATTCGTGAATGATAATCCGGCGGGAACGGTGCTGAGAACCGATTTTGGCAAGGAGTTCTATGCGTCCATGTCCTTTTCGGATATGCAGGATGGACGGAGAGTGATGCTGGCGTGGATGTCGAACTGGGATTATCCGTTTGCCTTTCCGACAACGGGGTGGAAGGGGGAGCTGACGGTTCCGAGAGAAGTTACTCTGGTCAAGACAGGAGAGGGAATCCGGCTGGCCCAAAGCCCGGTCAAAGAGCTGGAATCGCTGCGCAGTCCGCTTTATTCGGCATCCGGGAAGACGGTGTCTCCTTCTTCCCAGAATCTGCTGAAGGGCATCACTGCCGGAGCGTACGAACTGGAAGCCGAGGTGGAGATTCCCGCCGGCAGCAGTGTATCAGAGTTCGGGTTTAATGTGCGCGAGGGAGAAGGCGTGAAGACGGTTGTGGGTTACAAGCCGGGCGGGAGCGCGGTATTTGTAGACCGTTCTCAGTCCGGAGTGACGGATTTCTCCAGCCTGTTCAGTACCAGACATGAAGCGCAGGCTTTAACGGAGAACCGCCGGATCAAGCTGCGTATTCTGGTGGATGAAGCCTCGGTTGAGGTGTTTGTGAACGGCGGGAAGGCTGTGTTCTCGGATGTCATTTTCCCGGACCCGGCAAGCCGGGGAATGAGCTTTTATACCAAGGGCGGCAATGTAAGAATTGTTTCCTTAAAGGTTTATAAACTGGGCTCGGTATGGAATCCCGGCGCGGACTCCTCCACCCGGATTATCATGGATACCAGCAGCCGCGAGCTGGGGGTTGGGCAAAGCGAAGCGCTGCTGGCTGCGGTAGAAAATGGACCCGGCAACGGCGCAAATCCGCTGAAGTGGACCTCCAGTCATCCGGGAATTATTGCGATACAGAAGGCCGGTAATTCCGGGGCGGTGATTAAGGCGGTAAAAGCAGGCACGGCTGTTATTACGGCAGCTACGCCGAATGGAAAGGCAACTGCAACCGTCCGTGTGCAGGTCTTTGGAGGAGAGTTCCGGACCAGCCTCAGCGGGTGGACGAAGGATCTGTCCATGGCCTCGTGGCTGGCTGGTGAAGACGGCATCCGCGGAAGCTACTCGGGCGATGCCCAGTATATTGCCGGAGAGCAGGCGGGAGATTTCACCTATGAAGCCGACCTGAAGCTCAGCGAGGCCGGAGGAGCGGCTTCTCTTCTGTTCAGGGCTAGCGCAGACGGGCGCAGCGGGTATTACGTCAATCTGGACCCCAATATGAAGTCGGTCCGCCTGTTCTACAAGATGGACGGGCGCTTTGAAGAACGGCAGGTACTGGCGAAGGTGCCGGCCTTCCTTCAGCCGGACCGGATATACCGTTTGAAGATACAGGCAGAAGGTCCTCATATTACAGTGTACCTGGACGGGCAGAAGCTAATGGATGTGCAGGACGGTACCTTTGCGGAGGGGCATTTCGGTCTGCATGTATTCGGGGGAACGGCTTCCTATCAGAACGTAAATGTGAGCGGGGCTGTACCGGCGAAGCTGGAGGCTTCAAGCCTGGTAAACGAGGCTTCCCGGAAATCCCTGTTTACGGGTAGCCTGGCGAACGGTGAACCCGTAACTGTCAAAGAGGCTGATGTGGCAGCAGACCAGAAATGGATATTTGTACCGACTGGAGATGATGCAGGCTCCTATTCCATCCGTACCGCCTCCGGCCAGGCTCTTGACTTGAACACAGGGCAGAATGTCATCCAGCTCTATTCATATCTGGGCTACAATAATCAGCGCTGGATCATCCGAAGAAACGGGGATGGTTCAGCAGCGATCCTCTCGGTCCATAATCATCTGGCCCTGACGGTTTCGGCGGACGGGTCAGGTGTAAGCCTTGCAGCTCCGCGGACTGATGCAGCAGACCAGAAATGGCAGCTGGGCTTCTGACACGCTAATACGAGCTCATTGCCGCTAAACCCTTTATAGAAATAAAGCAGTCCCGGTGCAGTTTCATTGCACCGGGACTGCTTGCAGGTTGAGGCCATCTAACAATAACAAAGCCGGTAGCTTCTTTAAATCTGCCGTCCGTCCTCTCCTTTAAGCTCCTTGCGCAGCAGGTAGGCTTCGGCATAGGTAATCATAGCCTGGATGAAAATAAACAGCAGCTGATTCATCAGAGTTGTCTCGGCTGTGATGATAAGAACAACGGTGATAAACCCGGTCAGCAGCGCCAGTAAAATCAGTCCAACAGAGGGTTTACGGCTGCTGCTTGTTCTAAACACATTCAGCAGCGTAATAAATACACCCTGAGCCAAAAAACAGTTCGCAATCAAAGTGAAATTATCCCACATTCTGGATTCAAGCTCTGTGCCGAAAATATTAATAAGGATAAGAGCTACGATTAGTGCGAAGAGTGAGATACCATCCTTTTTGGTAAGCATGGCACAACATCCTTTCATAGCAGTTTGTTATCCATTATTACCCAAGGACCTGCTGAATCAAGCAAAAACTAAGCGCTCTGCACCGCTGCCTTCACCGGATACATTTTTGTAAATAAGAAGCGGGCCAGCGGACCGACAAGCAGCAGCTGCAGCGGCAGGGCGCAGATGAAATTAAGCCCGAGGATGGTCAGATAATGACGGAGAAAGTTGTCTCCGAAACCGTAGTGTGCTAGTGTGCCATATAGGGACATGCAGAGGACCATGCCGCAGACCATAAAGGAAGAGATGGTTAATACCTTTTTAATTACAGGATCGGACGGCTTAAGCAGCTTGAATGCCAGCCCTTTTGCGATTTTGCTGACGACGAAAATGTCCAGCACGAGTGCGACTGCCAGCGCCGGCAGCAAGCCTGCTGCAACCTGAATAAACACTTCGCTTGTTGCGCCGATCGATATAATTACATTATAAAAGCTCATTCCGACGACCATCAGGAGGCACGTCATACTGGTGAAGACCAATGCTTCCTTTTTGTTTCTGCCCATTGTTCAAACTCCCTTAGCTTTAGGTTTGTTATGCTTCACTCATATTAGCAGTGGGTCGGATTATTGTCAACCAAGTTGACAATAATGGCGATGAACATACAAACTGGAAATGTAACCTGATAACTGGAGGCCTTGTTGATGAAGGAATATATCCGCGGCTTAAATCTGATTGACCTGGTCAGTGAAAAGCATAAGGTGTTGCGTGAAAAGGTAAGCACGGACAGCGGTGATCCGCTGAATCATACAGAGACGCATATTCTCGCCAAGCTCGAGCTGCACGGCAGGCTGTCCATCTCGGACATCAGCCGGAGGATCAGCATCTCCCGCCAGGGGGCGCAGAAGGTTGTAAATGCCCTGCTGGAGCGCGGGTATGTAGAGACCGTTCAGGTAGAAGGCAACAGCCGCGATAAATATATAGCGCTAACCGCAGAAGGGCTGGACGTGTGCCGCAGAATGCTGGAGGTCAAGCAAAGGATCGAGCAGGAGATCTCGGCAAAAATCGGCGCGGAAAAGGTAAAGCTGCTGAAGCAGCTGCTGGCAGAGGACTGGCTGTAGGCGGGGGATAGTGCAGGTATTCTAGTAATGATGTGCCAAGTAAAGGTGCATTCTGATTACGATTCAATGTTTACGGTAGTGGATTCACGTTTGAACCGCAATTTCACGTGCCGACAGCTGCATTGTAGCAGCAGGTTTAGTATCATACTTCTAACGGACTGAGGAGGCGTTATTGCTCCGAAAAAGCAGACAGTTGAGAACTAACGGACCTGAGAAACGTTATTCTAGTGAAAACACCTTAGAAATGCAGTAACTACGGTAAATAACGCCGCTGGGGTCCGTTAGGACTAACAAAGTACCAAATACCCGTAGATAACGTCGCTGGTGTCCGTTAGCCGTTACAGGGAGCAGGTGGAATATGTTACCCAACCCAACCCAACCCAACCCAACCCAACCCAACCCAACCCAACCCAACCCAACCCAACCACTCGTTATTCTTCTGCAGCACGCGGCTTCAACCAGCCGCATGCTGCATTTTTACGTTAATGATACCTTTCGGTTCTACGGCGAATGAAATCTGTTGCGCAGGCAGCTGGTGAGATGTATATTATGGATTGAATTTAATAACGGCTTCCCAGGGCACTATAACTTTAAAAAAAGTCGGGTGAGGCAGACGATGATTTCGGTAAAAAGGTTACTGATCGGACGGCCGCTGAAATCGGAGCAATTGGGCGACCAGAAACTGAACAAGACGAAGGCGCTGGCTATCCTCTCATCAGATGCTTTATCCTCGGTGGCTTACGGTCCGGAGCAGATTCTGCTGGTGCTGGTGACGATCAGTGCAGCAGCATTCTGGTATTCCGTCCCCATCGCCCTAGGGGTGCTTGTGCTGCTGACTGCACTGATCTTATCCTACAGACAGATTATTTATGCGTACCCGCAGGGCGGCGGAGCTTATGTAGTGTCCAAGGAGAATCTGGGCAAATACCCCGGACTGATTGCCGGGGGCTCGCTGCTGGTCGACTATATATTGACCGTAGCGGTAAGTGTATCGGCGGGGACCGATGCGATTACTTCGGCTTTTCCCGGTCTGCATCCTTATAATGTACCTGTTGCCATACTATTCGTACTGCTGATTACAACGCTCAATTTGCGCGGGGTTACCGAATCCGCATCGTTCCTGGCTTATCCGGTGTACCTGTTCGTGCTGGCTATCTTTATTATGCTTGGCGTGGGCCTGTTCCGGATTGTGGCCGGTGACGTTCCGGCAGAGCTGCATACTCCGATCGGTACGCCGGTCGCTGGCATCAGCCTGTTTCTGCTGCTGCGGGCCTTCGCTTCAGGGAGCTCTGCGCTGACCGGGGTAGAGGCGATTTCCAATGCGATTCCCAACTTTAAGGCGCCTGCCCCGAACAATGCGGCCAAAACGCTGTCAGCTATGGGCATTCTGCTGGCGGTGCTTTTTTCCGGTATCGTTATTCTGGCTTATTATTACGGTGTAACCCCGAATGAGCAGGTGACAGTGGTTTCGCAGATTGCCGAGCAGGTTTTCGGCCGTAACGGCATGTATTTTTTTATACAGGGGACTACTGCACTCATCCTGGTTCTGGCGGCGAACACGGGCTATTCCGCCTTTCCGCTGCTGGCGGTTAATCTGGCTAAGGATAAATTTATCCCGAGAATGTTCACGGTCCGCGGCGACCGGCTCGGGTATTCCAATGGTATTCTCAGCCTGGGCGTATTGTCGATCATACTGATTATTGCCTTCGAGGGCCGCACGGAGCATCTGATTCCGCTGTATGCAGTTGGGGTGTTTATTCCCTTTACCCTGTCGCAGAGCGGGATGATGATTAAATGGATCCGTGAAAAGCCGCAGGGCTGGGCAGGCAAGCTGGCCATTAACACAACCGGGGCGCTGATCAGCTTCGTGGTGACGATTATGTTCTTCCTGACCAAGTTCCCGCAGGTGTGGCCGGTGCTGATTTTCCTGCCGCTGATTATTCTGCTCTTTTACCGGATCCGCAAGCACTATGAGGCCGTGGCCGACCAGCTACGTCTCTCTACCTGCGAAGAGAAGCCGCTGGCGATTGAAGGCAATGTGATTATCCTGCCGGTGGCCGGGATTACGCATGTCGTGGAGAACTCGCTGCGCTATGCACAGTCGCTGTCCCCCAGCCAGATTATTGCGGTGCATGTGCCCTTTGAGCGGGAGGAAGAGCATATGTTTGAGGAAAAGTGGAAAAAATTCCATCCTGAAATCAGGCTGGTGTCGCTGTACTCGCCGTACCGCAGCATCATTCATCCCTTGATCAAATTTATTGATACCGTGCAGCGCAAGGCGGGGGAATCGCATTACCAGGTGACGGTGATTGTGCCGCAGTTCATTCCCAAAAAGGGCTGGCATAACATTCTTCATAACCAGTCCAGTCTGCTGATCCGTACACATCTCTTGTACCGCAGAAATGTAATTATAACTACAGTGCCCTATCATTTGAAAAAATAACCGGCCAAGGGGCAGAACGGGACTATTCCCGGTTCTGCCCCTTAAATGTGTATAATGGAGAAAACGGGAGACGGAGGGATAGGGTTGAAGGGGAAAAGAGTAAGCCTGGCCGCGCTGATCCTGTCTGTGCTGCTTCTTGTGACCGGCTGCGCCAGCGGAACAGCGCATGTAACCGTGAAAAAGAACGGCAGCCTGGAGCTGGCGTTCAGTATGCTGCTGAGTGCCCGGGCCGAGTCGCTGGCCGGCGGGAAGCTGGGGGAAGTGCTGACGGACAGGCTGGCAGCCGCAGGCATTGAGCTCGACAAGAGTCAAAGCGGCAAATCAACGGAATATAAGTTCTTCAAAACCTACCAATCGTTTGAGGAGCTGCAGCAGAATGCAGGCAGCCTGGACATTATAGAGACTGAGGTCGCACAGGCAGATAAATGGCTATATACGCGTTATGAGGTTGCAGCCCAGCCGAAGCTGAATGCCTATACGGATCAAATTATTGACGGCATCGGCAGTCTTAATGTGCCTGAATCTCTCGTCCGGCTGATGCTGCAGAATCTGGCGGTTAATTTTAAATTGACGCTGCCTTATAACGTCTACGGACCTAATAATGCAGACAGCCAGGAAGGCAACACCCTGACCTGGCGGATCAGCATGGCGGATACCGAGCCGGTCCGGCTGGTGGTCTATGTGCCGCAGGTGCAGAATATTGCCATTGCAGCCGGTGGACTGGTGCTGATCATTGGCGCAGCGGCAGTCTGGTTTGTTCGGGCCAGAAAAGGCCGGCAGATAAAGCAATAGTCAGGAAAGCTATCCAATACCCGGCCGGACTAATCGGTCGCACCCGAAGCCGCCGGCATCAGCATTCCATGCTGAACTGCCGGCGGCTTTCGTCTGCCCGGATCAGTAATCATCCGGCACTGCCCGCGGCCGGGATGCCGCATTCTCGCGGTATTGGCCCGGCGTCATCCCCTCCTGCTTGCGGAAGGAGCGGATGAAATTCTGCGAGTTGTTGTATCTCAGTCTGGCAGCGATATCCTTGATCGGCATATCGGTCTCCTCCAGCCATTTTTTGGCCATCTTGAACCGGTACATCGCCAGGTATTCGCTGAAATAATACTGTGTCTCCTTACGGAAGACACTGCTGATATAATTGGCGTTATAGTGCAGGCGCGAAGCGCATTCCTCCAGCGTCAGATCCTTATCGTAGTCATGCTGCACGATATCAATGATTTTCTCGGAAATGTTATGATACTGCGCATTCTGCCGGCTGTGGAAGATCCTGATCATCGGCAAAATGACAATGCTCCAGAACCAGTCCTCAATCTCGGCAACGATATGCAGATCCGTCAGCTCCTCGAACAGCGAGCCGTTCACATGGTAGATCTGATTCAGGCTGATCCCCGACTCCTGCATCATAATGAGGATATTGCCCAGCAGCCGGTTCAGCGGAATCTGGTATTCCTGCGGTGACAGCCCGGGCTTGAAAATACAGCCGAACAGCTTATGCAGCAGCTCCTTCGCCTTGTCGGCATCCGCGAGCTTGATAGCATCCATCAGGTCATTTTCAGTGTGCACCGGATAGTTCAGGTTGAGATAATGATTGCCGGAGTTGATATTTTCGTATTGGATAATGATTCCCTTGCCGAGCGTAATCCGGTATTTCAGCGCTTCAAGGCTCTCCTTGTAGGCAATAGGCAGCTTATCGATGTTGTGGAAGGGCAGACTCATCCCGATGCTTACCTGCAGCTTGAGGTAATTGTTGATCTCCTGCTGCAGATTCTCCGTCAAGGCGTAGAGCGTCCGGTGAAAAGCCTCGGCATCGCCCTCCAAGCTCCCGATCAGCGTAACGATAGTGTGGTCAATGATAACCGGAGCCAGCCGCCCGCCGGGCGGAACCAGCTCTTCTATCATATTATGAGCTGCGAACAGCAGAAGATGGAGGTCCTTTTTGTCATAGCTGCTTTCAGCTGAATAATCGGTGCTGAGTGTAATGACGGCCATTGTACCCCAGTTTTCCACTAAAGGACGGTAGCCGTACTGCTCCAGCTCCTCCAGCAGCTCACGTTTTTTGAGATTGCCATGGAAGGCCTTGGTCAGAAAAAAAGTGCGGACCTGCCGGGTATGCTGGCTCAGCTCTTTTTCAAGCTGTGATTTGGACTGGAACAGATGATGCATCTGCTCGCCGATCGACTGGAATTCGTCTGTGAACCGGGCCTTGATCCCGGGACGGCGCAGCCCCATCTGATTCAGAAGACGCTGGATCGGAGAATACATCCGCCGCGAGCCAAGCCACGCAGTCAGAATGGACAGCAGCAGCATAAGGGCGCAGATCAGCAGGGTGTAGGCTCCGATCTTAGAGGATTCCTTGGTCAGAGCCTTAATGGAGGTTACCGACAGATAGGTCCAGCCGTTCAGCTGCGAGCGCAGATAAGTGACGGAATAATCCTGTTTGCCGATAACCGTCTTGAATTGACCGTTTGTTTTGCTCATGCCGGATACAAGCGCAAAATCATTAAAGCCGCCTGCCTCAGCCGGACTGCCAATCAGCATTTTGTCGGGATGCAGCAGAATACGTCCGGACTCATCCAGCACAATGATGCTGTCCAGCGGATCAATCTCCGAATTGATGAAGTCCTGCAGACTGCAGGCCGGAATGTTGGCGAGCGCCAGCCCGTATTTTTGCAGCTTATTGGTCGGCAGCTTCTTGATCAGACTGATGCTGTAGTCACAGCCGGTGATATTGACGCTCTCCTCGCTGTAAAACAGGGAAGAAGGATTCAGTACCCAGGAGGCCGAGTCAGGCACATTCATCAGGTTGGCCAGCTGCTCATAGTTCTGGTATTCGTTCAGGCGGTAGAGACCGGAGTTCTTAATCATCCAGTTCTCACGCTGATTCAGCAGAATGACATCCTCCAGCTTGGTATCAAAGGACTGCATATTGCGGATTTCGGTTCTCAGCTCGTTATATAAAATGAAATCGGTTACATTTAGGGGGTTATTCAATGCTTTTTTTAGGACTGAAGAGTTGACGACCTGGTTCAAAGTCTGATTGACAGTAGTCAGCTTATGCTCTACATTTGAGTTAATTTGTAAGATAAGTTCCATTTTGCTTTTGTTAACATTTTTTTGAATCTCATTTAAGGATGTGAGATAAGAGAATGAACCGATGAACAGTACCGGGATCGTACTGATTACAAAGGTAAACAGCGTTAATTTGCTCAAAAAGCTCAAGTGTTTCACAGCATTCAACACCTTTTCTTTAGTAGAAACAGCCTGCTTTAAGTGTATGCATCACGGAGGATAATAACAATAATCATCTGGTGCCGCAATAATCATTTTCTCTAATAATGACTTCTGATAGAAAATTTTTCAATAATTAGCAGTTATATTAATACATATGAAGCTTATGATGGAACGGATTTCGAATTAGGAAGCGATTACATAAGGTGGCAAATTTATAATAGCGGAGAAGATGCTCGTGTTAAAATGCAGAAGGGTTCAAACCATCAGACGGATAAGGAGGATGCAGGAATGCTTAAAAGACTCGTACGGAAAGTGGTAGCCCGGTATTGCTGTCTGCTTGTCTTGCTTCCGTTATTGGTATTAGTGTTAAGCGCATGCAGTGATAAGGACGCTGTCCAGCCGGATCAGGCTCTGCCGCCGATCTCCATTCTGGCTCCGCTGCACTTTCCGCAGCAGCCTTCCAAGGAGATTGTGAGCGAAATTGAGCAGCTGACAGGAGTGAAGCTCAATATCACCTGGGTGCCCGAGGGCGTCTATTCCGATAAAATGAATACAGCGCTGACGACCAATTCGCTCGGCAAGGTCACTTTTGTTAAATTTACCGACTATAACCTGGTCAAAAATGCGGTCCGCTCCGACGCCTTCTGGGAGATCGGCCCTTATCTGGCGGAATTCCCGAATCTGAAGCAGCTGGACCCGGCCATTCTCAGCCAGACTGCGGTGGACGGTAAGATATACGGCCTGTATACGGAGCGTCCATCCTCCAGACAGGGGATTATTATCCGCCAGGATTGGCTGGATCATCTGCAGCTGGACAAACCGCAGACACTGGAGCAGCTGTACGAGGTAATGAAGCAGTTCACCTATAATGATCCCGACGGCAACGGGAAGCAGGACACGATCGGGCTGGTGGACCGCAACGACCTTGTCTACGGCGTTTTCAAGACGCTGAGCTCCTATTTTGGCGCGCCTAACAACTGGAAGCTGGAGAACGGGCAGTTCATCCCGGAATTCGCCACGCCTGAGTATATGGATACGATGAACTTCATGCATAAGTTATATGAGGAAAAAATCATTAACCGGGATTTCGCCCTGACCAGCAAGGAGGTCCAGCGCGATAAATTTATCCGCGGCACGGCAGGGATCTTCATTGGCAGCATGACCGACGTGCAGCGCCTCTCGATTGAAGCCCAGGCGATCAATCCGCAGGCGGAGCTGACGCTCATTAACCGGATCGAAGGGCCGGACGGATACCGGGTATGGTCGATACCCAACTATAACGGACTGTACCTGTTCTCCAAAAAGGCGATTGCGACCGGGGAGGAGCTGAAGGAGGTACTGCGCTTTTTTGACCGGAGCATGGATAAGGATGTGGCTAACCTGATGATGTACGGAATCGAAGGCCGCCATTATAAGCTGGAGAACGGCAAGGTAATCCTGCCGGAGGAAACCTCGCAGCTGCGGGTCAAGGAGGTTAATCCGCTGTATTCCCTGATGATCGCTGATATCAGCAACAAGAACATTCTTGAGGTCGAGCAAAAAGAGCAGCTGACCGCCATGGCCGAGCAGCTCAGCCGGGACAATGAGCAATTTGTTGTGGACGATCCGACGCTGACGCTCAGCTCCCCGACCTATGATGAGAAGAACGTCGAGCTGTCGACGATTATTACAGACGCCACCTACAACTACATTATCGGCAATATGGATGCGGCGGAGTTCAATGCAGAAGTGGAAAAATGGAAAGCAGGCGGAGGCAGCCTGATTATGCAGGAATATGCGCAGGCACAGGCCAAAGCGGAGAGCGGCGGGTAACGCGGCGTTAATCGATAGGCAGAGACTGTATTTGCATTTTGTCATGGATTCGTCTAGTTTGCAGGTGCTCTACCTGGACTATAATAGTAGAGACAGGAGGATGAATATTCCATGAAAAAAACAGTCTTGCTGACTGCCGGGTTAGCATTAATCATTGCGGCAGGAGCCTATTTTTACACGGGAAATGGCAGCCGGGAAGGTGCGGCCTCAGACTCGGCATTAGATACAACAGCGCTTAAACAGATGGTGCAGGATTACAGCAGCCGCACGCTGACAGCGGAATCAGCATCAATCTCATCCACGCAGCTTATTGTGAAGGAAACGGACGGGAAGTCTGCCAGCTACAGCCTGCCGGAGGACGAATTTTTTGTCTCCATTGCCCCTTATGTGAACAAGACGCACCCGTGCGCTATTCACAGCCTGACCGGCTGCCAGGGAGAGCTGGTGGAGGAAGAGTTCAGCGTATCGGTTCAGGATGCCGAGGGCAACCAGGTGATGGACAGGCAGACCGTGAAGTCCCAGCCTAACGGCTTCATCGATTTATGGCTGCCGCGGGACAAGACGTATAATGTAACGATCGAACAGAACGGCAAAAAGGCAGAGTCGGAGATCTCTACCTTTGAGCAGAATGATACGTGTGTAGCTACAATGCAGTTGGATTGAGGGTTGAACAGGACAGTATATAACACATATTGATTTCAAAAGCCGGCCGGACACCGTTCTTCTTGTGGGAAATGCGCAGACGGGGCTGGTAAGTAACATTAAAGATTAGCAGAGCGGGGGTACTCCTTATATGGGAGTGACTTAGCTCTGCTTTTTTTGTTTTGGGGCAGGGAACGAACCTGCTTTCGTGCTCTTTAATCTTTGTCTTGGACTCTTCGCCCGCCCGCCGCAAATGCTGCGGGCGGGACGGATGCCAAGGACTGAGATGCAGATAAAGGTGTGCTTGGCGCTGTTTATCAGAGCGTCATGTGTGGCTAATGGACTGGGAGGCTGCCATGAACGCTTCAGGCTCTGTTCTTGGAGCTTCGCTAAATTTTAACGGACCCAGGAGACGTTATCCGGTGCTCTGCGCACGTTTTGGATTTCTAGCGGACTCAGATGACGCTATTCATGCTGAAAAGCACCAATATGAACCTTTCAGCGGTAAGTAACGTCTCTGGTGTCCGTTAAACTCCGCGAAACCCCGAAATCCCGGAAATAACGTCATCTGAGTCCGTTAGACTGGCGGAGTGAGTGCTAGCGTCGGGGTACGGGATTTCAAAGTAACATTAACTCATACTGTGAGCAGCACCAGGGTACTAATGGCTCAGCAGCCAAGGGAATTAGTGTGTTCAACACACATAAAGCACCAAACCAGTCCCCGCACTACATAACTATATATCGCACAACTATTGCCGCAGACCAGTTAAACAAACTTGCTTTCCCCGCCGCAAATCCAAGCGGCGGGTAAGCCCTGCCCCCTCTCATCCGGATAAGGTGAGAGGAAACTCCCGGGCAGGCGGGAGCTGCGGAGGGGAAGTTTGGAACTGTAGGAGCGTAGCGTCCGCCTTTGTCTGCGGATTCCACCGCGGCCAGCGGTTAAATCAAGAAATCTGCAGACAACAGCGGCCGGAAGTCCAAACATTCCCCGCAGCGGCGAATAGCGCCACCCGTACTAGTCCTGACCTCATCGTCCCGCCCGCAACATTTCCCCGCCGCAAATCCAAGCGGCGGGTAAGCCCTGCCCCCTCTCATCCGGATAAGGTGAGAGGAAACTCCCGGGCAGGCGGGAGCAGCGGAGGGGAAGTTTGGAACTGTAGGAGCGTCAGCGTCCGCCTTTGTCTGCGGATTTCCACCGCGATCAGCGGTTTAAAATCAAGAAATCTGCAGACAACAGCGGCCGGAAGTCCAAACATTCCCCGCAGCGGCGAATAGCGCCACCCGTACTAGTCTTGACCTCGTTGACTCGCCCGCAACATTTACCCGCCGCAAATCCAAGCGGCGGGTAAGCCCTGCCCCCTCTCACCCGGATAAGGTGAGAGGAAACTCCCGGGCAGGCGGGAGCAGCGGAGGGGAAGTTTGGAACTGTAGGAGCGTCAGCGTCCGCCTTTGTCTGCGGATTTCCACCGCGATCAGCGGTTTAAAATCAAGAAATCTGCAGACAACAGCGGCCGGAAGTCCAAACATTCCCCGCAGCCGCGAATAGCGCCACCCGGACTAGTCTTGACCTCATCGATTACCCCTCTGATCTTGCCTTAGCATCATCGCCCCGCCCCACTCTTTTAACCAACCGTCTTCCTCCCACCTTATCCGCCCCCATCACCCGATAATCATTTCCCCAGACTCCCCTCCCAAAGCCCCCATAATGAGTAAATGATTGTTTTCGTAACCTGTACGGAGCTGTAGTGTGAGGCATGTAACCAATTACAAGCCAAACGG
The DNA here is from genome assembly GCF_000758625.1 of Paenibacillus sp. FSL R7-0273. Lineage (NCBI taxonomy): Bacteria > Bacillati > Bacillota > Bacilli > Caryophanales > Paenibacillaceae > Paenibacillus > Paenibacillus sp. FSL R7-0273. The sequence continues at coordinate 6,156,363 of NZ_CP009283.1, read as the reverse complement.
AGGTCAAAAAGGTATGACGAAAAAATCCTTCACCCTGCTTCTCAGCTCACTGCTGACATTCAGTATGCTGACGGCAGCGTGCGGCAACAGTAACAACGGTAATGAAGCGGCGGCTACTAAAGATCCAGGCACAAGCGGCGGAAACACAACCACGGCCGCAACTAAAGAACCGGCACCTGAGCCGGAGAAGCCGACAGAAATCAAAATCATGCTTCCATTAAACACAGCGGAAACTCCGCCGGATACGATCAAGACAGAGCTGGAGAAGCTGACCAACACGAAGCTGACCTACCAGTTCTTCCCGGCCGATACTTATGAAGAAAAGCTGAATTCCTCTTTTGCCACAGGCTCGCTGCCGCAGGTAACGTACCTGAAGAACCAGACCACGTTCGTGCAGATGAGAGAAGCGATTAAGGACGGACAGTTCTGGGAGATTGGACCGCTCTTAAGCGAATTCCCGAACCTCAACAAGCTGAAGCCGGAAATCCTGAACAACACGAAGGTGGACGGCAAGCTCTATTCCCTGTACATCGGACGTCCGCTGGCCCGCCAGGGTATCATCTACCGCAAGGACTGGGCGGATAAGCTCGGCCTGCAGGCTCCGGCGAACCTGGATGAGCTGTTCGCGATGGCGCAGGCTTTTACTGAAAAGGACCCTGACGGCAACGGTAAAAAGGACACCATCGGAATCGTGGACCGCAACGAGCTGGTATACGGCGCCTATAAAACGGTTTCTGCCTGGTTCGGCACACCTAACACCTGGGGTGAGAAGGACGGCCAGCTGGCACCGGATTTCACCTTCCCGCAATATATCGATACTATGGATTTCTTCAAAAAGCTGCGTGACGGCGGCTACATGAACAAAGACTTTGCAGCTACAAGTAAAACGGATGCCGTAAACATGTTCGTCAGCGGCAAAGCCGGCCTGTACATCGGCGGCTCGATGCAGGACATCGACACCCTGAACAAGGATCTGATCAAAAACTTCCCGGATGCCGTGCTCGATACACATAGTATGGTTGCCGGACCAGACGGAAAGTTCGCACAGTGGATGATTCCGGGCTATAACAACGTAGTGCTGTTCCCGAAATCTGCGGTTAAGGATGAAGCTGAACTGAAATTAATCCTCGGCTTCTTCGACAAGATGATGACCCCTGAAGTATCTAACCTTATGTATTGGGGCATCGAGGGTACTCACTATACGGTAGAAGACGGCAAGGCTAAGCCTACGGATAACAAGGAACTGATCGAGCGCGAGGTTAAGGGCTACAAGGACAGTGTAATCGGTGAGGCTGAAACCAATGGCATGTACCTGAGCTATAACGTGCTGCCTGGCCGTATCCATGCGGAAGAGCTAATTCTTGAAAACGTGAAGGTAGGCGTTGCCGATCCTACGGCTGCCCTCGATTCTGCCACTTATACGTCGAAGGGCGTAGAGCTGCAGCAGATCATTACGGATGCCACCTACAACTATATTTATGGCCAGCTGGACAAAGCCGGTTTTGAAAAAGAAGTAGAAGCCTGGAAGAGCCGCGGCGGAGCGGCCATTATCGAAGAATACAACGCAGTTTATAAAAAATAGGCCGCAGCTCCTTAACCGGCTAATCACGCAGTAACACCGGATACAGAAGGCTGGCGAAGCCAAGCCGCTTCGGCAGCCTTCTTTTACAAGCACACAAACCCGCAGTGCGAATGCGGAATCAGGAAATAGAAAGGGAGAGAACTATGCAGGATGTTACCGCTCAGCCGGGTACAGTCTCCAAGCTGAAGCCTAAACGCTACAAGAGCAGCAGTGAGCTCAAAAAGCGGCTGTGGAGAAACAAATATCTGTACGTCATGCTGATACCGGGTATATTGTTCTTCGTGCTTTTTAAATATTTGCCGATGTACGGGCTGATCATTTCCTTTCAGGATTATAAGCCGTATCAAGGGATTACGGGCAGCGAATGGGTCGGGATGGAGCATTTTAAACGCCTGTTCACCGAGCCGGATTTCATAAAAATCCTCGGCAATACGCTCATTTTGTTCGCCATGAATATTCTGCTTTATTTTCCGGTGCCGATTATATTGGCCCTGATGCTGAATGAGCTTAGAGGCACCTTTTTCAAAAGATTTTTCCAGACGCTGGTTTATCTGCCCCACTTTATGTCATGGGTTATCATCGTCTCTATTACCTACGTTATGGTCACGATGGACGGCGGGATTATAAACGAGCTGCTGAGTTATTTTGGCTTCGAACAGGTGAACTTCCTGCTGAATCCGGGGTGGTTCCGGCCGATGTATATCCTCCAGATTATCTGGAGAGAAGCGGGCTGGGGCACAATTATCTATCTGGCTTCGATCGCTGCGATTGACCCGGGTCTGTATGAGGCTGCGCGCATGGATGGAGCGGGACGGATGCGGCAGATCTGGCATATCACGCTTCCAGCGATCCGGAGCGTTATCATTACCCTGCTTATTCTGAAAATTGGTTCCGTGCTGGATCTTGGCTTCGAGCATGTCTATCTGATGCTGAACTCCATGAACCGGAATGTAGCGGAAATTATCGATACGTATGTCTATACCGCAGGACTAAGACAAGGACAGTTCAGTTACAGTACGGCTATCGGATTCTTCAAATCCATCATCGGGCTTATCATGGTTATGTCTGTTAACAAATTGTCCAAGAAAATGGGCGAAGAAGGCGTTTATTAAGCGAATTGAGAGACTGCGGGAGGAATAGAAGATGGTAGAGGACAGATCGCTGGGCGGCAGGGTGTTTGCCGCTGTTAACTTTACGCTGCTGGCGCTGATTGCGCTCATTACCGTGCTGCCGTTTGTGCATGTGGTGGCGGGCTCTTTTACGACAAGTGCGGAGATTGCGGCCAGCAAGTTTGTACTGATTCCGAAGGTATGGAGTCTGGAGGCGTATAAATTTATTTTTTCCACGGATACAATTTTTAAAGCAATGGGTGTCTCAATTGGCGTTACACTGATTGGTACGCTGTTCAGTATGTTCATCACGGCACTAATGGCTTACGGGCTCTCCAGAAGAGACCTTGACGGACGCAATGTGGTTAACTTTCTGGTTGTGTTCACGATGCTGTTCCATGGCGGGATGATTCCGACGTTCCTGGTGGTAAAAGAGCTGGGTCTGATCGATTCGTATGCGGCGCTTATCCTGCCGTCGGCGATCAGTGCGTTTAATATGATCATTCTCAAAAACTTTTTCCAGAACATCCCCGAAGGGCTTGAGGAATCAGCCAAAATCGACGGGTGCAACGACTTCGGCATCCTGTTCCGGATCGTGCTGCCGCTGTCCATGCCGGCCATTGCTACAATCTCCCTGTTCTACGCGGTAACTTACTGGAACACTTACATGAGTGCGATTCTCTATCTGGATGACAGCGCCAAATGGCCGATTCAGGTTCTGCTGCGGCAGATCGTTGTCCTGGCCAGCGGTATGGATCACAGTGCCACGCTGGATGCGGCCGTTCCGCCGCCGGACCAGTCCATCAAAATGGCGGTTATCGTAGTAGCGACACTGCCGATTCTGATGGTGTATCCGTTCCTGCAGAAGCATTTTGCTAAAGGGGCTATGCTTGGTTCAATGAAGGGTTAAGGAAAGGAGGAGGAACGATGATAGGCAGTCTGCCGGCAACACCGATAGAATGGGCACGCAAGGCCTGTGATTCATTAATGGATACGTACCGGGCGGGAGAGCTTCCTCCTGCCCACCGCTGGCACTACCATCAGGGTGTATTCCTGTGCGGAATGGAGCTGCTGTGGTCAGCTTCGGGTGAAGAGCGTTACCTGACCTACATTCAGGAGTATGTAGATGATCTGGTCGATGGTCACGGTAATTTGTATTTTGCCCGTGATGAACTGGATGCAGTTCAGGCCGGACTGCTCCTATTCACACTGCATGAGCGGACGGGTCTGGACAAATACAAGACGGCCGCTGATAAACTGCGGAGTCTGCTGCGGACCGTCAACCGGACAGCCGAAGGCGGATATTGGCACAAGGACAAATATCCGTATCAGATGTGGCTTGACGGCCTGTACATGGCCGGGGTGTTCTCGCTGAAATATGCGGAGGCCTACGGCGAGCCGGAGCTGCGCCAGGCGGTGCTGCACCAGGAGCAGCTGATGCGCAAGTATATGAGGGATGAAGCTACGGGCCTGCTCTATCATGCCTGGGATGAGAGCAGACGCATGCCTTGGGCGAATCCGCAGACCGGCTGCTCCCCTGAGTTCTGGAGCCGTTCACTCGGCTGGTACGGGCTGGCACTATCGCAGTTTCTTGAGCTGCTGCCGGAGGAGGAGCCGGGGCGGGCAGAGCTTGCCGCTGCACTCGGCGATTTCGTGCAGGCGCTGATCCGCTATCAGGACAAGGAGAGCGGGCTCTGGTATCAGGTAGTCGATAAAGGCGATGAGCCGGATAACTGGCTGGAGACCTCAGGCTCATGCCTGTTCGTCTATACCATAGCCAAGGCGGTGAAGCTGGGCCTTGCGGTTGATGAGGCGAAGGCTGCGGCGGCTGCCCGGATAGGCTACGAAGGGCTGATTGGAGTGCTGCAGGAGGATGAGCAGGGACGGCTGATTCTGCCGGACATCTGCATCGGCACCTCGGCGGGGGACTACGAGAATTACGTAACCCGTCCGAAAGTAAGCAATGATCTTCACGGCGTTGGGGCGCTGGTGATGGCTTGTGTAGAGATGGAAGCTTTGTACACACAGGCTGATAAAGGGGAATAAATCGGATTAAGGAGTGAAGCAGCAGGTGTACAACATAGCAGATTACGGCGCGCTGCGGGACAGCGGTACGGCGGCGACTGAAGCTATCGCCGCTGCGGTTGCAGCCGCCAACCGGGCTGGAGGAGGGACAGTCTATGTTCCCGCAGGAACCTTCCATACCGGAGCTGTAAGGCTTAGCAGCAACATTGAGCTGCATCTGAGTCCCGGATCGGTGCTGAGCTTCAGCACCGATCCGGCGGACTACCCGGCGGTGGAAGCCCGCTGGGAAGGCGTGGGACGCCAGGTGCATTCCCCCTGTATTTACGCAGAGGATGCGGTGAATGTATCCATTACCGGGAGCGGAACGCTGCAGGGGAACGGGGCGCCCTGGTGGTATAAGCACAGGGAGAAGCCCGAAGAGCTGGCGTATCCGCGTCCCACACTAATCGGCCTGAACCGGTGCAGCCGGATAACGGTGAAGGATGTGACCCTGCTCAATTCACCGAGCTGGACGGTCAATCCGATTGTCTGCAGCAATGTGACGATCGACAATGTGTATATTCTGAATCCGGCGGATTCACCGAATACGGACGGGATTAATCCGGAGTCCTGCTCCGGGGTGCGGATCAGCAACTGCCATATTGATGTTGGCGATGATTGCATCGCCATTAAGGCGGGAACCGAGGATACAGCCGAGCGCATCCCCTGTGAAAATATCTCAATCACGAACTGCACCATGGTGCACGGGCATGGGGCGGTCGTGCTGGGCAGTGAAATGAGCGGAGATATCCGCAATGTGACGATCAGCAATTGTGTGTTCAAGGAGACTGACCGCGGCATCCGTATGAAGTCACGGCGCGGGCGCGGCGGAACCATTGAGGATATCCGGGTCAGCAATATCGTGATGGATGGCGTTATCTGCCCGTTTACGATGAATCTGTACTATTTCTGCGGACCGAGGGGCAAAGAGAAATATGTCTGGGATAAACAGCCTTATCCGGTGACGGCAGAGACGCCGTGCTTCCGACGGATTCATTTTGCCAATATTACCGCCCGTAATGTTCACGCTGCTGCAGGCTTCCTGTATGGACTGGCCGAGCAGTATGTTTCGGATATCAGCTTCACTGACGTCGATATTTCGATGGCAGAGGATGCTGTGCCGGGACAGCCGGATATGATGGCAGGGCTTGCGGATATGAGCAGGCGCGGGTTTTTCCTCGGAAATGTACGGGATGTACGGTTTCAGCAGGTAACGGTTGAGAACCACGAGGGGCCTGCTTTTTATATCGAAAATGGTGAGGATGTAGAGGTGCTGAACTGCCGCTCCAGGAACACTGCCAAGCCGGAAAAGCTGGTTGAGCAGGTGGAGGCAGTACAGGCGGAAGCGTAAGAATTTACAGTGCCGCAAACAAACCTTGTAGGGAATTTAACCGGAGCCGTGGCCTCATGAGAGGTCACGGTTTTTTTTAGTTAATAATAAAGGGGAAAGTATGTCTATAGCTCAACACTGTGTTCATTCTGTAAATTCTCCTTTTTGCTTCCAAGCAGCAGTAAAAAAACAACGGCTACAGAGATGAGCAGCAGAAGAGCACCTCCTAAATAGAATGAAGAGTTAACGCCTAAATTCTGTGAAAAGATGCCGAAAACAATCGGGCTAAGCAACTGTCCAACGCGGTTCACTGTCTGGCTTATGCCAATAGTTACGGATCTCTCCTCAGGATCTGTACGGTCCGCAACGCATGGTAATAAAAACAATATGAATATATCGCTACCTGTACAATTCCGGCAATAATCATTAATCCAGAACATGTATGTAACTTTACTTCAGGTCAAATTGTTCCCAAATAAGTGTAATGATTATTAATGGAGGCAGAAGTTTACTTTGCATATGGATAGAGGAATCGTTATACTTAGTACCAAGTACTAATACCAGATACTATAAACTAAAATACTATACGAGGTGATTAAGAGAATGAAGGGTGCAAAAATTACAGCCATCGGATCGTATGTCCCGGTCCGCAGATTGACCAATAGCGATTTGGAGCAAATGGTAGACACAAACGATGAATGGATTGTGCAGCGTACAGGGATCCGGGAGCGCAGAATCAGCCGTGAAGATGAGCACACCAGTGATCTGTGTGTTGCTGCAGTCCGGAATCTGCTGACCCGTTACGGTAAATCTGCAGCGGATATTGATATGGTGATTGTGGCTACCAGCACCGCCGATTTTTCTTTTCCCTCAGTAGCCTCCATCATCCAGCACCGGCTCGGTATTCCGCTGACGGCAGGGGCGGTTGATTTGAGTGCGGCCTGTGCGGGGTTTGTGTATGGACTGCATACCGCGCATGCGTATGTGGCATCAGGACTGCACCGTAAGGTGCTGGTTGTCGGAGCGGATGCCCTATCCAAAATTACTGATTACAGTGACCGCAGCACCTGTATCCTGTTCGGTGACGGGGCCGGGGCAGTGCTTGTAGAAACAGATGAGCAGCAGGACCGCTTTCTCGGCCATTATCTTGGCAGTGACGGCAGCGGCGCGCATCATGTCTATCGTACCGGACTGTCACGTACGGTGAATGGTGTAGATCTGGGCGATTCAGGCAAGCTTGTGCAAAACGGCCGCGAGGTGTTCAAATGGGCTGTCCGCACCGTTCCGCATGGCGTGCAGCAGGTGCTGGAGCATGCCGGAGCAACGCTGGAGCAGGTAGACTGGTTCATTCCGCACAGCGCCAATCTGCGGATCATTGAACCGGTTTGTGAGCGGCTGAGCTATCCGCTGGAGCAGGCTTTATACAGTCTTGAATATTTCGGCAATACCTCTGCCGCGAGTATTCCGCTTGCGCTTGATCTCGGAATCCGTGAGGGGAAGGTGCAGAGCGGCCAGCGCGTTCTGCTCTACGGCTTCGGGGCCGGACTGGCGCATGCCGGTATTTTGACCGAGCTGCAGTTGGATGAACAGGTGGCGCCGCCGGAGGTTTTGTAGCGTATAGGCGGTTGTTGCTATGGCTGTAACTAATAAAACTGTAACTAATAAAACTGTAACTAATAAAACTGTAACTAATAAAGCTATAGTTAATAAATCCAGAGCCTCTTGCCGCATTTGTAAAAAGTTTGGTAAGAGGCGGCTGGTATGCGCAATATGCACGGTAACTGTAGAGTGTGTAGATCCTGGTATTGGTGTACCGCCTACGAAGTACCTTGTTAAAAATGCTTCCCTCTGTCCGCAGGGCGTGCTGTCCAGTATCCGGCACCTACCATCCATGCTCCGTGTTCCAGCCAACGACGCTCCGTGCACCAACTAACTGTGCTCCATGCTCCAGCTAACGACGCTCCGTGCACCAACTAACTGTGCCCCATGCTCCAGCTAACGATGCCCCGTGCTCCAGCCAGCAGTGCTCCATACTCCGGCCAACGACGCTCCGTGTACCAACAAACTGTGCTCCATACTCCAGCCAACGGTGCTCTATGTCCTGTAGTCCGCCCTTAAGTGCTTCCTCCCTCTTTTTCCCTGCATAACCGAAAAATCATACCCGAAAACAGAAAAACAGTGCCTTGAATGCCTGCATGAAATAAGCGATTATATTATCGAAAACGTTTTCGGTTTGGCGGATGATTCCTGGTTGGGAAATTAATTGTTTTCGGTATTTGTGCTGGATTGAAATCCGAAATGGTTCGGAGTATACCGATTGTGGCAGGAAAAGGGGGCTGAATTCTACACAATAGGAGTGTGACGGGGAAAGCCGGCATTCTGAGAGAGTGCAACTGAGATTAGTTGGAATTTGGCTACTTAATTTTATGTTTTCTTACCCTTTGAGAGAAATAGTTGGAAAAAGCGCACCTAATTCAGTCCGTTTGGTTCATTTGGGTGAAAACAGAACAATTAAGTGAAGTTTTTCCCACTAAAATGCTTTTGGAGGCTTTTTTTGAAGAAATAAGTGACGAATTTCCACTTAATTTGATTGGCGTCTGCTAAAAGCCGTAGTCCCGACAGCTGAAGGGCGATGTGAGGGGAGAGCAGCAGCACCCGACAGCTGGAGGACAATGTGAGGGGAGAACAGCAGCACCACTCGCCAGCCCAAGGCTTGGCTTCAGCCCCGCAGGCTGCTGCCGCAGGATTCGCGGACAATCAGCGCGGGCTCGACAACGAAGGAGCCGCCCTCGGACTGATTGTTGATGAGGTCGAACAGCATATGAGCGGCGAGCACGCCGAGACGTTCCTTGTTTTGGCGGATGGTGGTCAGTGTAGGGCTGGTGTATTTGCAGGCTTCGATGTCATCACAGCCGATGACGGCCACATCCTCAGGAATCCGCAGACCCTGCTCCTTCAAGGCCCGGATAGCTCCGAGGGCCAGCAGATCGGAGGCAGCAAACACCGCCTTAGGCAGGCTGCCGCCCTCAATCAACCGCTGCATGGCCGTATAGCCGCTCGGCTCGAAGAAGTCATCACCATGAATGAACCAGTCCGGATTGTGGGTTAGGCCAAAGCTTTCAATCGCCTTAATATAGCCCGCCTCACGCTGGCTGGAAATGCCGGAATCACCCTTGCTGCCGATGAAGCCAAGCTCCCTGTGCCCGAGCAGATAGAGATGCTCCACGACTTTGGAAGCAATCTGATAATTATCCGACATTACGTAGCCTGACCGCTTGCCTTTAAGCTCCAGATCGACACCGATGCAGGGAATGCTACTCATATCCAGGTCGCTGATGGCCGTCTCCATTTTTTCTCCGGAAATAATGACACAGCCGTCTACATGAAAATGGACACACCGGGAGTAATAATCACCGCCGCTGACAAATTTTTCGTTGGAAAAGAAGATCAGGTCGTAGCCGAGCACGCCCATCTGTTTTTTGAAGGAGTTCAGCACCTCGACAAAAAACGGATGTGTAATCTCCACATTGAGCTCACCGGCAAAGATGACTCCGATCAGATTGGACCTTTTGGTGGCCAATGTTTTGGCAGAATTCGAAGGGGAGTAGCCCGTTTGCTCAATGATTTCCAGCACCCGCTGCTTTGTCTTTTCGGAAACATCGTTGTAATTATTCATGATTTTCGAAACAGTGGATACAGAGACTCCGGCCATTTCGGCAATTTTTTTAATATTCACTTGTATAATATCCACCCTCCGCCTGATTATGACCCTGGCCAGATAACGTTCAAACTGCTTGTGTTTACTGGTTTTAAGCCTAATCCGGTACTCCAAATTGTTACAATTAAGTCTATTCAACTTCCCCGGGCAAGTCAACGGTAAATGCATGGTCGAGGGCCAGCGAAAGGGAACGAAAAAGCCTGTACGGTTCTGCGCTTAGAAAGGAAAGGGAATGGAACGCATTAGCGAAATCGATTTCGATTTAATTGACGGATATTTCGAAACCTGAGGAGGATTACAGAGGATGAAAAAGAATATTTCGGCGGCACTTGCTGCCGTTGTATTAGCGACAGGCCTGCTGTCGCCAATGGGAGGCGGGGCCTTGTCAGCCGCAGCTGCCCCGCCGGAAGCTACAGTACAGCAGCCAGCCGCAGCTAATAAATTGAAAGCGTTTACTGATTTGGGGGCGGATCACTGGGCAGCCCGCTCGCTGCAGCGCTGGAGTGAGATTGGCGTGATGAGCGGATACGGGGATGGAACCATCCGGCCGAATCAGCAGATTACAAGGGCAGAGTTCGCAGTGATCATAAACCGCCTATTCCATTACAAAAAGGAGGCATCCGCACTGCCTGCCGACGCAGCAGGCAACCGCTGGTTTACAAGTGACATTGCCAAGGCGGTTGCCGCCGGCTATCTGAGTGCGGACGCGGACAACCGGATTCATCCTTCTGCAAGGCTGACCCGGGGTGAGGCTGCTCTTGCGCTGCAGAAAGTTTTCCGGCTGGAAGCAGGCAAGCAGCCTGTGGCGTATACGGACCTGCCGGCAGCCGGCAGCGAGCTGACGGAAGCCGTAACGGCGCTTACTGCTGCAGGCTATCTTCAGGGCTATCCCGGCGGGTTATTCAAGCCGGAGGGAGCCATTACCCGGGCTGAGCTGGCCCGGATCGCAGACCTGATGATAGCAGGGCTGGTTACTTCACCGGGAGAGGCTGCTTTGGGAAAGGTGAAGGGGAACGTTGTGCTCAGCAGCGCGGATATTCTTTTGCAGAACACTGAAATTGAAGGCAATCTCTACCTCACTGAGGGCATTGCTGAAGGGAATGCCACACTGGACCGAGTGACTGTAAAGGGAATGACCTCCATCCGCGGCGGCGGGGCACATTCCGTAAGCCTGCAGAACAGCAGCCTTGAAAAAGTGGAAGTAGCAAAACCTGCCGGCAGCATCCGTCTGTATGCCACCGGCAGCACAGCAACAGGAACCGTGCAGTTGGTCTCCGGAGCAGTGCTGGAGGAAGGAGCACTCACCGGAGAGGGCTTCACGGATGTCGAGATCGGCTCAAAGGTCAAAGAGGCCAGCCTGAAGGGGGATTTCAATACAGTCAGCACGGCAGATAGCACAACGGGCAGCCTGACGCTCGGGCTCTCGGGCAAGCTGGCTAAGCTTAACTGGAGTACGCCGGGCCGGATTATACTGGCAGACAATGCCCGGATAGCGGAGCTGCTGCTCTCCGTTAACGCTTCAGGGACAGTCATTCAGGGAAGCGGCAGCTTCGGTAAGGTGACCAATAATGCCGATGGCGTTACTAGCGGCGGAGTTGCTGTCGCCAAAGGCAGCAGCAGCGAACTGAAGGCTGCGGCGGCCACCCCGGCGCCGGTAAACGGCGGCTCCTCCATTGCTCCCCCGGCACCGACGGCCACCCCAACCCCGGCTGCAGATTTGTGGACGATGGTCTGGAGTGATGAGTTCAACGACGGTGTCATTGATCCCGGGAAGTGGACCTATGATCTGGGCGACGGTACTGCAGTCGGTAATCCCGGCTGGGGAAACAACGAGCTGGAATGGTACACAAACGATGAGAAGAATGTAAAAGAAGCAGACGGAAATCTGGTCATTACTGCACATAAGGAGTCTGTTAACGGCAAGGATTATACCTCCTCGCGGATCAAGACCAAGGGGCTGTTCAGCAAGAAATACGGCAAATTCGAGATCCGGGCGAAAGCCCCGACCGGCAAAGGCATGTGGCCGGCAATCTGGATGCTGCCGGAAAACTATGAGTATGGCAACTGGGCCGCTTCCGGTGAGATTGATATTATGGAGGGCTGGGGCAGCCGGCCGGACACCGTTGCCGGTACTATTCATTACGGCGGCTTCTGGCCGGATAATGTATATTCCGGCAAAGAATATGTTTTCCCGGATAACGGAACCATCGCCGACTATCATACCTATTCCCTTGAATGGGAGCCGGGAGAGCTCCGCTGGTACGTGGACGGCGTATTGTTCCAGACCAAAAATGACTGGTACAGCATCAGCGTCGGCCAGCCGGCGAACAATGCCTATCCGGCTCCGTTTAACCAGGAGTTCCATCTCCTGATGAATCTGGCCGTAGGCGGCAACTTTGACGGCAATCCGACTCCGGATACGGTGTTCCCGCAGTCGATGTCAGTCGATTATGTGCGTGTATATGAGCTGACCGGCCGTGAATACCGCGAGCCGGTGCCGGTTACGATTGCGAAGGAGCCTTACCTGGAAGGCTCGCTTGCCCCGGCAGAAGACGGAAACTTTATTCACAACAGCGGCTTTACTGAGCAGAAGGAAGGGGATGCCGGCATGGGCATTCCGAATACAGCGCATTGGGTATTGTACAAGGAAGCGGGAGCTGCCGCAGAAGCGAGCCTTGAACCGGTCGGCGGTCAAAATTTCCTGAAGGTGGATATCAGCAGCGCCGGCGGAAATGCTTACTCCATCCAGCCGCAGGCTATTGTATCGCTGGCTAAAGGCAGGTTCTACAAGCTCAGCTTTGACGCCAAAACGGACACGGAGCGGAGCATTAATGTCAGACTGACAGGCGGGGAGTCACGCGGGTTTCAGGCGTACTCGCCCGGGCTCAAGGCCGAGCTGACCGGGACAATGACGCATTATGAAACGGTGTTCCAGATGAAGGAGAATTCGGATATTGCAGCACGGGTTGAATTTAACCTGGGTACGAATACATCTCCGGTATGGCTGGGCAATGCACGCCTTACGGAGATTGACAGCATTCCGTTTGAGCATGACAGCGCCAAAACGCCGCTGGGCAGCGGCAACCATCTGTACAACGGCACCTTTGACCTCGGCGGAGTTGACCGTCTGGGCTTCTGGCATACCGCAGCATCCGGCGGGGCGGAAGTAAGCAGCGCCGTGGACGGCAACGGGCATCTGCAGCTGCAGATTACGGGCAGCGGAGCAGCAGGAGCCGATGTTCAGCTGCTGCAGAAAGGCATTTACCTGGTGAACGGCCAGAATTACAAGCTGACCTTTGACGCGAAGGCATCTTCGGCAAGGGCAGCCGTAATCGAGCTGCTGGGCAAAGACGGCACAGTGTATGCATCCAAGGAAGTGCAGCTTGCGGCAGGAGCGCAGGAGATCAGTGCCGAATTCAAGGGACTGGCCGGAGCTACCGACCATGAGGGCCAGTTTATCCTCCGGCTCGGCGGCGCATTAGGCACCGTACAGCTGGATAATTTCGTGCTGCTGCGGACCAGCACCTATTATGATCCGTCACTGGTCTACTATCCGCTGGTGAACGGGGATTTCAACTTCGGCTTTAGCAGCTGGGAGCGCCTGCTGACAGAGCAGGGCGGACAAAGCACGGCTGCGGTAACAGACGGTGCAGCCAAATTCAGCATTACTAATACGGGCAGCCAGAACTACTCAGTCATGCTGTTCCAGAACGGGCTGAAGGCATCCGCCGGAGCGGAATACGTCATTGAGTTTGATGCCAAATCAACGGTTGCCCGTAAGATCGGCGTTAACGTAGAGAATGCGTCATATTCAGCTTCCTTCACGAAGCTCGTTGAGGTGACACCGGAAGGCGGCCATTACAGATACGAGTTCCGCCAGGGCATTAAGGATACACTGTCGCTGAAATTCCTCCTGGGCAAGGTAGATGGTGTCAGTATTCCGGGTGCACATGATGTCATTATTGATAATGTGAAATTTGAAATCAAAGGTGCCCCGGCCAAGCCGCAGGAGCTGCTTGCTGACGGCAGCAATAACCGCACGGGACAGCCGATTGAGCTTCAATTTACAGACAATGAGACCTGGCGCAGCAAAATTCAGGCCGTTAAAGTGAATGAAGCAGCACTTACCCCGGCGCAATACAGTATTGGGCCTGGCGTGATTACGATTAATGCTGCAGCTTTCCCGGCAGAAGGCAGCTATGCCATTACGGTAGAAGCGGAAGGTTATGTCTCTGCGGCGGTCACCCAGGTAATTCTGGCCGGAGGCAGCAATCTGGTGGTGAACGGCTCGTTCGCCAGCGGAACTACCGGCTGGAGCACATGGTCCGGTGAAGGCGGAGCAGCAGTGTTAAGTGCAGTGGACGGTACTGCGAATATAGACATCAGCTCGGCCGGCAGCCAGACCTGGGCTAACCAGTTATACCAGGAAGGCATCCAGCTGCAGGCCGGCAAATCCTATGAGCTCAGCTTCAAGGCCAAATCGACCGTACCCCGGCAGATTATCGTGGAATACAGCGGAACCTCCGCTGCTTCCCAGCAGGCAAAATTCGATGTTACTGCCACCTGGGCGACCTACAGTGCGCAGTTTACCGTCGCTGACAATAGCCCCCTGAAGCTGAATTATCTGATCGGCGCCACTGCGGGCACAGATAAAACAGCCAACAGCACTGCGCATATCCTGTCTCTGGACGATATCTTGATTACCGAAGTGACCAGCAGCACACCGGCTGAGCCTGCAAGCGGCACTCTGGACAACGGAACCTTTGATGCCGCGAAGGGGCTGGCGGGCTGGACGCAGTATTTTGACGGAACCGGCTCTGCCCAGGCTTTGAACGGGGAGCTGGCCGTCAATCTGAACGGAACAGGCAACGCAAGCTTCAGTGCACAGGTAGATTACGCTGATCTGAAGCTGGAGCAGGGTAAAGCCTATAAGCTGACCTTTCAGGCCCGCTCCGATATAGAGCGGCTGATTGAAGTGGCTGTCGAGCATAAAGGCGGGGATTATACAAAGTATCTGCCTGCGGAGAGTGTCGCTTTGACCAGTGAAATGAAGGAATACAGCTATACCTTCATTATGAGCGGCGGAACGGACAGCTTGGTGCATGTGGTGTTCCTGATGGGGCTGATTACGGGCAACAGCCAGGCAACGAACATGAATATCAGCGCCGGCAATCAGATTGTGATTGATAATGTAACGCTCGTTGAAGTGCTGTAGCAGAGAACAGAACAGAGACTGCGTTTAAGCCAATAAAGGAAAAACACTAAAGGCCGCGGCCCCTTGGAGGGACTGCGGCTTTTTTTGGGGTGCAGGGGGATGTAAAAGGGGGCCTGCGTAATTTTTTCGGTGAATGTAAGACATACTTAAATAAGCGATTAGGTTTCCTTAGGAATCAGCTCAAAAATCTTGCCGGTTTCCAGCGACTCAATCAGCTTCAGCAGCCAGCGGTAATACTTGATCGCTTCCATGATCTTTTCATCATCATTGGTCAAAAGCTGCAGTATTTCCGGGTTATCTGCATATTCAGCCTGCATGTCCTTAATTTCAGCCAGCGATTTCGACAGGGCGATCATGTTGCCTTCGACCGCTTTTCTCCATTTGATCGAGAAGTAGTCGCTAAAGTTCTGATGCCAGTCGGGGACGACCTCAAACAGGTCCTTGCGTGTGCCTTTTCCCCAGACCTTATCAATCATCTTCAAATCCAGCAGGGTGCGCACACCGGTACTCATGGATGTCTTGCTCATTCCCATGGTGCGGCTCAAATCATCTAGGGTTACAGGGCCTTCATTAAAGTACATGTAACCATATAAATGTCCGATAGACAGCGTAATTCCGTATAAATCCATGTTTTTGCCGATGGAATCAATTACCCGCTCGCGGGCCTTGCTGATTCTCTTTATCTGCTCGGGCTCAAGCCCTTCTAAATCGTTCATGGTGTCCCTCCTGAGGAATAGGCTGATAAACTGCAAACCTCTCAAATGTATTGTAAACAAATCCGCTTCTATAAGTAAAGAATGCAACAGAAACGGAAAATGGCGAAAAACAGAGTATTCTTTATGTAAAGTACGTAAAGTTAAAACTGTACACTAAATTTTTAGCGTATACGGGCTTTGCGTCTCATTTCACAACTCCGCTACACTTATTGAGGAGCAACTGCCTGAATAACGAAAAGGGGAAAAGGAGGTCACCATGGCAATTATAGAGGTGAAACAACTAACCAAGGTATTCGGTAACGATGCAGGACGCGCCCTTCCATTACTGGAGCAGGGATGGTCCAAAGAGAAGATTGCCCGTGAGGCCAAGCTGACTGTAGGAGTCAATAAGGCTGAATTCAGCATCAGTGAAGGCGAGATTTTTGTCATTATGGGCTTGTCGGGGAGCGGGAAATCGACGCTGGTCCGGCTATTGAACCGTTTGATTGAGCCTACCGGAGGCCAGGTACTATTTAAAGGCAAGGATGTAGTCCAGATGAGCTCAGAGGAGCTGCGGACGTTCCGGCGTAAAAATATCGGGATGGTATTCCAGAAATTTGGCCTGTTTCCGCACCGTTCAGTGCTGGCCAATGCCGAATACGGACTTGAGGTACAGGGTGTAGATAAAAAAGAGCGCACCCGGCGTGCCATGGAGGCACTAGAGCTTGTTGGACTGAAGGGCTGGGAAAATCACCGCCCCGATCAGCTCAGCGGCGGTATGCAGCAGCGTGTGGGCCTGGCCAGAGGCCTCGCCAATGATCCCGATATACTGCTGATGGATGAGGCGTTCAGTGCGCTTGACCCGCTGATCCGCAAGGATATGCAGCAGGAGCTGCTGGAGCTTCAGGCCAGAGTGAAGAAGACAATTGTGTTCATCACCCATGATCTGGACGAGGCGCTGCGTATCGGTGACCGGATAGCCCTGATGAAGGACGGTGTAATCGTACAGATTGGTACACCGGAGGAAATCCTGATTCAGCCGGCCAACAAGTATGTGGAGCGCTTCGTCGAGGACGTGGATTTGTCCAAGGTACTGACTGCGGCGCATGTAATGCGCCAGCCGGAAATGATCCGGCCGGAGCGCGGGCCGCGCGTAGCCCTGCAGCTGATGCGGGACAGCGGCGTGTCTAGCCTGTATGTAGCGAATAATGAAATGAAGCTGCAGGGGGTAGTGACGGCTGACGATGCGGCCAGAGCGCTGAAGGAAAATATAAGCATTCTGGAGGTTATGCAGCGGGAAATTCCCCGTGTACGTCCGGAAACACTGCTGAATGATCTGTTTGAGCTGATGTCAGCGACGCATCTGCCGGTGGCAGTGGTCGATGAGAATGACCGGCTCAAAGGGATTGTCATTAAAGGGGCCGTACTGTCTGCACTTGCCGGCAATGCGGTTCCGGAAGGAGGTACACTTTCATGAACATTCCCAAGCTTCCTATAGGTAAGGGCGTAGAATGGATCGAGGACTGGCTGATGACTTACTTCGGTCCGCTGTTCGACCTGATCCACGCTATTATCGGCGGAATGGTCACCGGGATCGAAGCGGCGTTGACCTTTCTCCCGGCCATCGTGCTGACTATTATTATAGCCGCGCTTGCTTACTGGATCGGCAAATGGCGGATGGCGCTGTTTGCAGTGATCGGGCTGCTGCTGATCGACAACCTGGGCTTGTGGGACCCGTCGATGCAATCGCTGGCGCTGGTGCTGACTGCCTCGCTGCTGGCCGTGCTGATCGGCGTGCCGGTCGGTGTGCTATGCGCCCAGAGCAAGACTGTACAGAACATTGTTACTCCGGTGCTTGATTTCATGCAGACGATGCCGGCGTTTGTCTATCTGCTGCCGGCGGTATCCTTTTTCTCACTGGGCGTAGTGCCAGGGGTTATCGCCTCTATTATATTTGCGATTCCGCCGACGATCCGGCTGACCAATCTGGGTATCCGCCAGGTATCGGAGGAGCTGGTTGAGGCTGCAGATGCCTTCGGCTCCACACCGGGACAGAAGCTGTTCAAGCTGCAGCTGCCGATTGCGATGCCAACCATCATGGCCGGGATTAACCAGACCATTATGCTGTCGCTGTCCATGGTCGTTATCTCGTCGATGATCGGTGCCCAGGGTGTCGGTGCGTATGTCTACCGGGCCGTATCGCAGGCCAAGACGGGTGCAGGCTTCGAAGCGGGGATCGCGATTGTTATTATCGCCATTCTGCTCGACCGTCTTACACAGAAGCTGTTCAAAGCCAAACAACAAAACTAATTAAACCATGGGAGTGTGAGTGATTGATGAAGAAGAAAAGCATAGGATTACTGTTGACTGTTCTGCTGGTGGTGGCTGCCTTAGCCGGATGTTCGTCCGGAGCAGGCGGAAACAAGACGGTGAAGCTGGCTTATGTCGCTTGGGATTCAGAGATTGCAAGCACCTATGTCGTAAAAGAAGTACTGGAATCTAAGCTCGGCATGTCTGTAGAGATGCTGCAGGTCGATGCCGGCCCAATGTGGGCAGGCGTAGCTGACGGCAGTGCCGATGCGATGGTTGCCGCCTGGCTGCCAAGCACGCATGCATCCTACGTAGAGCAATACGGCAGCAAGCTTGAAGATTTAGGCCCGAATCTGGACGGCACGAAAACAGGTCTTGCTGTTCCAACCTACATGGACATTAACTCTATCGAGGATCTGAAGAATGCGGAGCTGGCGGGAACGCTGCAGAACCGGATTGTCGGCATTGAGCCGGGAGCAGGCATTATGATGGCTACCGAGAAGGCAATTGAAGCATACGGCCTGACTGATTACACACTGCTCGAAAGCTCGTCCGCAGCTATGGTTCAGGAGCTGGAAAAGTCTTATCAGAACAATCAGCCTATTGTTGTGACCGGATGGACCCCTCACTGGATGTTTGCCAACATGGACCTGAAATATCTGGAAGATCCGCAGGCTGTATACGGCGGGGCTGAACAGATTCATACTATGGTGCGTACAGGCCTGAACGATGATATGCCTGAGGTATACAGCTTCCTGGACCAGTTCAACTGGACTCCTGAGGAAATGGAGCAGGTAATGGTTGATATTGCCGGCGGCCAGTCTCCGGAGGATGCAGCTAAAAAATGGGTCGGCGAGCATGAGGATCAGGTTAATGCCTGGGTAGCGGGAGTACAGGAATAACAGCTTTAAGCTAATGTGATTTTTGCAGCGGCAAATAATGTGTGTTATGATGAAAAGAACATATGGCTACAGAATTGTCATTATTCAGCCGGTAAATGTTCTTTACATATATCTTCATACGCAATCATTATCTGTAATAAACACCCCGTAAGGGGTGTTTTTCTTGAAATCCAGGCTATTTATTGAATACTTAGCGGAGCTGATGCAGCAGTGCCGGGAAAGGAGACAGCTCCATGACAGAAATGATTAACGGCTGGATTGACTGGCTGCTGCAGAGTATGGGCCTAAGCGGGCCTTATATCTTGCTGGCAACGGTCCCGCTTACGCTGCTGCAGAGCCTGTTCGGATTTTTTCCGCTTGCTATACTGATTGTGCTCCATGTATCCGAATTTGATATCATTGGCGGCATGCTGGTTAGCTGGATGGCCTGCAATCTGGGCTCGGTCCTCATCTATTTCCTGTTCCGCAGATACTTGTACGGCTGGTTTGACCGCAAATGGAGATCCAAGCTCAAGCGTTATGACAAGTGGCAGCGTTACCTGGACCGGTATGGAATCTGGACGCTGGTGCTGCTGCGAACGGTCCCTATTATGCCCAGTAATATTATTAATTTTATGGCTGCTGTTTCCCCGATTAAGGTTTCTGCCTATATCTGGGGTACGGTACTCGGCAATCTGTCCTATATCTGGCTGTTTGGTACGATCGGCTCCTCACTGATTGTTCCGCGCGAGGAATGGAGAGGCTTTCTGGGCTGGTATGCGGTATTTATCGCTGCTCTGCTGGCGGTCTTTGTGCGCCGTCACTGGGGGCATCTCCAGGAGGATAAGCGGAGCAGAATGCAGTAGTCGCCTGACGTAACGGGAAAAAGCCGGTGAAATGAAACAGGCTCATAGTCCAATAATTAGGAACGCTTCTCACAGTGAAGGCACTGGGGGAGCGTTCTTCTTTTTTGTCCTGTGCCTGAATACCCTATAGTAATTGGCAGCGGCTTGGCCGCAGCGATACCGGGAGGGGACAGGGAAGCATGGGCAGAATTCGGAAATGGGGAGGCCGGCGGGCAGCGCTGCCGGGTCTGCGCCGCTTGGGCCGTCTGCGGCTGCCGGGGATCGGCGGGGGCGGCCTGCCGCGGCCTGCCGGGCAGAGTGCGGCCTTTAAGGCAAAGCCCACACGGGCAGGCATGGCACAGCCGGCGGGACGCAGTGCGGGCTTCAAGGCTAAGCCGGCACGGACGGGGCTGGGGTGGCCGTCGGGGCAGAAAACGCGCAGCAGGCAGGGAAGCGTGTACGAGGGGAGTGCTCCATCCGGCTCGTGGATACCAGTCAGTGCCCGGAGCACAGGAGGGTTGTCCGCAGCGCAGGGAAATGCCGGCGGCACCAGGGGCAGAGGAGGGCTGTTTGGCCGGAACAGCGGCAACGGAGGCAGCAGCCCGGCCCGTCCGCGCAGGCGGGGCCGCTTCTGGCTCATTCTGAGCCTGGTTCTGGCCATCGGTGTGCTGCAGGGCCTGCGCTATGTGGAGCAGCATCTGCGTCCGCCGATCATTCATCTGGCCCAGATCCGTGTTAAGCAGATTGCTACCGAATCCATTAACAAGGCCATTACCTCCCAGGTCGCAGACGGCGGAGATGCCGAGGCGCTGATCGACTGGAAAACCGATAAAAACGGCAAAATCTCAGGCTTTATGCTCAATTACAGGGAGCATATGCGGATTACCTCGCAGGCGGCGGAGGTGATCCAGAGCACCCTGCAGGAGCTGCACAACCGGACGGAGCATATACCGCTCGGCCAGGCGCTGAACAGCCCGCTGATTGCTTCCTTCGGGCCTGATGTCCCGATCAAGATTGAGCCCCAGGGGGCAGTCAAGGTGGAGCTGAACACCCGTCAGAAAAATGCGGGGATCAATATGATTCTGGTCGAGGTATACATTCATATTGTTACCGAGGTTGCGGTTGTTGTGCCGTTCGATATGGAGCCGCAGGTGGTAGATACTGAGATTCCGGTATCCTATCTGATGGTGGTCGGCGATGTGCCGATGTATTATTACGACAATCAGGGTAACCCCGTCGGGGACAACGGCAGCAGCGCGCCGGGTATTGCGATTCCGGCTCCCAGCCAGAGCACGGACAAGAACGGAGCAGCAGACAGCGGCGCAGGAGCAGCCGGAAACGTCTCCGGCACGGGGAACGGCACTGATGCCGGAAACAGCGGGAAGGATGCGCCGTCAGGCAGCGGCAACGCCGGCACTCCTTCCTCCGGCGCTGACAATGCCGGAGACGGGAGCAGTGCAGTGAACAGCGGAGGCAATACCGGCGGGGGCGCCGGGGAGTAGCAGGGTGGAGACAGGTTGGGGCACCAGATACCGGACAGCGAACACCAAATGCCGGACTGAGCACTGTACACCGAGTACGGAACATCAAACGCCGAAGAACGAACAACGAAGATTGAACACTAAATACCGAACAGCAAACGCGGGAGAACGAACATTAAACACCGAACAGCAAATGCAGAACGCAGAACGCAGAACGCAGAACGCAGAACGCAGAACGCAGAACGCAGAACGCAGAATGCCGAATGCCGAATGCCGAATGCCGAATGCCGAACGCCGAACGCAGAACGCCGACGCCGAATGCCGAATGCCGAATGCCGAATGCCGACGCCGAATACCGAACATCAAACATCAAACACCGAACACCGAACGCCAATGACTAAAGACCGGACACCCGGCAGCGACCACCCAAGTACGCCAGCCGCAGAACGGCCGCTTATCGCCAGCCGCATGATTGTAACGGACCCTATGGTCCTTATTTTCCAGATTTGGCGGGTTTTAGCGGACTAACGGACTCAGATGCACTTATTTCATTGCTGGCAGACGTTTTACCAGGGGAATTTGACAGATAAGCGCACTGGTGTCCGTTTAGCTTTGAAAAACGGGGCTTCCGTGCTGGATAAGGTCATCTCTGTCCGTTAGGTTCATTACACAGGGCAGGAGCCATCTGCCGAGGTACTTTTTGTGCAAAAGTCGTCCGGAAGCAGAACCGTCTGCAGAAAAAAGGTGGTATGACTGCACCAGTACCCGTACCCGGCACAGGAGTGCTGAAGAAACCAGCGAAAGCAGATGCAGGCAAGCTCCGGCATTCTCTCAA
The DNA here is from genome assembly GCF_000758625.1 of Paenibacillus sp. FSL R7-0273. NCBI lineage: Bacteria > Bacillati > Bacillota > Bacilli > Caryophanales > Paenibacillaceae > Paenibacillus > Paenibacillus sp. FSL R7-0273. Next base: position 6,134,298 of record NZ_CP009283.1, on the reverse strand, counting down.
AAAAGAACAGGGATATCATCGTAACCGGCTCATACACTATAGGTAGTAAAGTTTGAATGTGATGGAGTGTGAGCCAGGAATGCCTTATGATGCTGAAGCTAGAGCTGATGCCGTCAGCCCGGAGCGGCTGGCCGGGAGATACAGTTACCTTGAGCGGGAGGGGCTGCTGCCGCTGCCGGCCAAAGACGGTGTTACGATTGTTGTAGAGCTTGCGCACAAGGAGTGGGCAGAGGAATGTCTGAACCGTCTGATGCAGCATTCTGGACCTGCTGTCCGGCTGACGGGTGTGGTGATGGAGGAGGATTTTCCGCTGCAGCCGCTGCTGGAGCTGTTCTCAGCAGAGCAGGAGCTGTCCTTTCTGCCTTATGAGCGCGGCAATTACCGGATTAATGAGGCCTTGGCAGAAGCCCGGACCTCTTTCGTTGTGCTGGTGGAGGACCGGGTGATGGTTACTGAGGGCTGGCTGGGTGAGCTGCTGTGGCCGTCCGTCGATGATCCGGCAACCTTTGCTGCAGCTCCGTGCTCTGCAGCGGAGGAACGGGAAGGCAGGGCGGTGCTGCGTTTTGGCGATGACCTTGAGCTGTCCGCTTACGTTAATCACCAGCTGAGCCGCCGCCGGGGAGAATGGCTGGAGGCGGAGGTGCTGAGCGGACCCTGCCTGGTTATTAGCCGTGAAATTCTGCAGCGGACCGGCGGGCTGGATTCCTCGCTTCTTGAGCGGCGCTATATCCTTGCCGACTGGTGCCTGCGTGCGCGCCAGCAAGGTGCAAAGCTTGCGCTCTGTGCCGCGTCATATGTGCATGTCCTTCAGCAGCTGACTGGTACTGCCGGACTTCCGGAGAGTGAAGCACAGGCTGCATACGCTAAAGCCAGGCGGGCATATTGCGCCAAATGGCAATTACCGGATGAGGATCTGCGCGGGACCGGACTGCCGGTTCCCGGAGATCTGTCCGCATTGGAGCGGCAGCCGGCAATACCGCTGGGCAAAGCAGCCACAGCACTGCCGCTTGTGACGGCAGTGGTGTATTTCGAAGAGAAATGGCCGGCTGAGGCATCGATGCAGCGCCAGCTTTTGCTGATGGGACAGCAGAGCTACAGCAATATCCGCTGGGTCAGCGTGCGGGACAGCTGGAATGATACCTCCCCGGATAGTCCTGTGCATGAACGGGACACGGTGATTACAGTGCAGGGGGAGAAGGCGTGGCTGCATGCCCTGGAGAGCTTCTCGGCAATGTACCAGAGCGAAGTCACCGTCTACCTTTCCGCATCCGCCAGCTATGACAGTGAATATGTGACCCGGATCGTGATGGCTCTGCAGCACAGCTCTGCGGCTTTGATTGTCAGCGCGGCGCCGGGACTTGCAGAATCTGAGCTGCCGGACAATCCGGAGCGGGGCGCAGCGGTGGTGCTGCCGCTTGAGCGTACAGCACACCGTGGAGGCATTATGCCGGGCCGGCTCGTAAAACGGGAGTCCTCCCGCCGCAGTCTGCTGCTCTGTCCGGGTCCTGAGCTGGCGGTAGGTTATATAGCCGGGGCAGCTGCTTCCGGAGCGGCCGGCTGCAATAACGGGGAAGGGGGGACAGGGCTGTGAACTACATTGTTTTTAGCGGAGGCTCGTGGAACGATTACAGCTATAAACGGCTGCTGGACGTTTTGCCGGAGCGGGAGGATGTTATTTTCACAGGGAAAATGAGCCCCCATGAGCAGTCACAAAGCGGGATCCGTTCCCTGTCCCCCGGAGAAATCCACAGGCTTCCGGTAAAAGAATACACTGTGCTGGTATCCTCACCGTTTTGGCTGCAGGATGTGCTATCCCTGTCACCTGCGTTTATCGTAGCTATGCTGGAGCACTGTCCTGACGGGGAGGATGGTAGCCTGTGGGAGAAATACAGCGGAATGCTGGCGGCAAAAGCCGATCTGGTGGCAACAGCCTCGGAAAGGCTATATCTGGAGCAGCTTCTTAGCCGGAGCGGAGTTGTCTATCTCAGCGGGGACAGCCCGTTATCCTACGGGATTATCCGCAGGGGGGAGCGTCTGCTTTTTCTGGCGGATTATGAGGCGGTCTGGAAAAGGGCGCTTGAGGAGCTGTGGCATCCGCAGGATAAGGCGGCTGCAGGGAAGCCGTGGGCCGAAATCCAGCTGGGGCACCGTGCAGAGTATTATCTGTCCATGTGTGAGAAGCTGCCAAAGCAGCCTACGGTGCATTATCTGGCTGCTTCGTATCTGTATTTTCTCGGGGATGAGCGCGCTCTGCAGCTTTTGACCCGCTCCTTTGAGCTGATGCTGCTGCATGACTATACGGATTGCCTGCATTCGCACTACCGTTTTTTTTCGGCAATGGAAGCGAAGCGCGGCAATCTGGAGCTGGCGGTCCGCCAGTATGAGATTACCGCTTTTACGGCAGAGGAACGGGCGGTATCTGCACAGCTGCAGCGCTGGCTGGACAGCGGTCAGCGTGAGCTGGTGCAGGCGGAAATCTACCGGGTCAATGAGGACGGTGCTGCGGCCATAAAACGGTTGGCAGGAGCAGCCAATCCGGAGGCCAAGACGCTGCTGCTGCTTAATTATACGGATACTTATCAATGGGAAAAAGCACTCCGGCTGCAGCAGGAGCTGGAAAGCACGGCCGGTGATCCGGCTTCTGCGGTGCTCCAGGGGGGCGGGGCGGCTGTATCAATCCTCCAGCAGATTCCGGTTATGGAAGGCACGCTGCACCTGCTGAACGGAAAAAGGCATGCGGCAATCCGCAGCTTCCTGCGTGCGGCTGGTCCGGAGCAGGGGGCCCGGTCGCTTTTTGCGGAAATGGCTGATCTGGAGGAGGCAGTCGGACGGTTAAGGGGGAGGATGGCAGATGATGAGGTCTAGACCGCTGCGCAAAGCCTCCGGGAACCGGCTGACCGCAATGATGCAGGTCCGCAATGAGGCCGGGCGTTATCTGGAGCGGGTGCTGGAGGAGCTTAGTGATTTTGTGGATGAAATCGTCATTGTGGATGACGGCAGCACGGACGGAACGGCGCGGTTGTGCCAGTCTTTTGCCAAGGTTACGAAGCTGGTGACCCTCGAAAGTCCGCTGTTTAGCCGGGAATGGGAGCTGCGGCAGACGCTGTGGGAGCTCGCGGTGTCCACCGGACCCGACTGGCTGCTGTCTGTGGATGCTGATGAGTTCTATGAAGAAGCGGCGAAGCGGGAGATGCGCAGGCTGATCGATCAGGATGTCTACGACTGGGTAGCCTTCCGGCTGTATGATTTCTGGGGCGGCACCACCCATTACCGTGAAGATGAGCACTGGAACCTCCACACCAAGCACACCCGTACGCTGGTACGGTATCTGCCGGATTATCATTATTTTACGCCGCAGATGGATCATCATGTGCCCCGGCTTCCGTTGTCCTATGCGGTGCTGCCCGGGTTTTTGGCTGAGCTGCGGGTGAAGCATTACGGCTGGGCGCTGCCGCCGGAGGAGCTGAAGCATAAATATGAGCGGTACATGGACTTTGATCCCGAAGGCCGGTGGGGCAGCCTGGAGCAGTACCGTTCCATTCTGGATGAGCATCCGCGGCTGGTGGAGTGGCAGGAGAAGCTGTTTTGAGATTGTTTCGGGGTTGGGAAGCTGGTGGAGGGTGATGGAAGTGGATTAGAAGCTGGTTGGATGCTGAATAGGCGGTAACTAGATAGTGATTAGATAGTGGATTGAAGCTGATTAAATACTGATTCGAAGATAATAGGAGCTAGTGGAAGCGAATTAGAAGATGAATAGAGGATAATAAAATAAAAAAAGCAATGTCCCTGGTCCTTGTGCGGAGCGGGGTATTGCTGCTGGCCGGGAGGGTCTCCGGGGAGCGCAGCGGGCAAATTGCTGAATAGAGAGACGGGCATGGAATGCGGCTTGAATCACCGCTCTAGCAAGGGGAGGAATGTACTGAATTGGTGAAGTAATCCGTATTGTTCTGCGTAACCGATCCTTATAGCTGATGTAAATCTCTGGGCAAATCTATGTATAGATCTCTGGGCAAATCTCTGGGCAATCTCTGAGTAAATCTCTGAGTAAATCTCTGAGTAAATCTCTGAGTAAATCTCTGCTGAAAAAAATTAGTTGTATTTTGGATACTTAATTTGACCCATAACCGACAATTACAGCATTTAGTTGGAAAAAGGATACTTAAATCGGGTAAAAAGCGCTCTGATGATGATTTTGGTGAAATTAAGTGTGCTTTTTACAACTAATCTTCTATTTCCCTTGTTATACGATGAATTAGGTGACGAAAATCCACTTAATCTTAAGCGGCACCACGAGCGGTGGTGCTCTGCGGCAAGCTGCAGAGCGGCGAAAAGAATCCGCCGCTCAAACCGGCCTGCCGCTGGAGCCTGCGGACTGTGTACTCCGCCAGCCTTCCCCGGCGGCGGAGCGGACCAGCAGCAGCCAGGGGATGCTGCCGGCGGGCATTGGCATTGCTGCTGCTGCACGGTCTGCCAGCAGCAGCCTGTAGTAGGCAAGGCCGATGAGCACGGCCTTGCTGCCCGAGCCGCGCAGCGCTTGTTCGGCTGCGGGCTCAAGCAGGGGCAGCCTGCCGCAGGAGCTGGCTATGGCTGCATACATCAGCCACTCCGCCGGGCCGGCAGGCGTGTTGTACAGGTGCTCCTGCTCTTCGTAGATGGAGCACCATTGCACTTGAACGGCGGCCGGCGCCTGCAGCAGGCCGCACAGCACCGGCTGCGGCAGGTGCGTCCACTGCAGCTGTGGACCGGCGCTGCGGTATAAGCCCAGCAGGCTGCCCCAGGCCCCTGCCTGGAGCAGCAGCTGCGCGGCATACGCGAGGTCGGCGGCGGCGGGCGGTGGCGCGGCGTCAGGAGCAGCGCCAGGAGCGGAGCCTGCCGCGCCGGGCTGTGGCGCGGCTGTGCGGGCTTCCGGCAGCAGCTGCGCAACTGCCGGGAGACCGGGCCGGCAGCCGGCCAGGCTGCCGAGCCAATGCTGTGCCGCAGCCGTATCCCCGCTGCGGCAGGCCCAGGCCCAGAGATAGCCGTGTATAAACGGCTGCCCGGGCCCGGGCTCCGGCAGCAGCCGCTCCAGGCGGGCGGCGACTGCCGGGTGGTCTTCATGCTGCCGGAGCATATCCGGCAGCACCTGGAGCACGCGCCGCACCGGAGCGGGCAGCCGGGCGGTGCCGGTGAGCGCCTGCAGCCAGCCGGCTGCACGGGCGTTCAGCGCCGCCGGCACGAGCAGGCGCAGCGTGGCGGGCGGCAGCGCGGCGCCTGCCTCTGCGGTCAACGCCGTGAGGCGGTCTGCATCGCCAGACAGCAGACAGAGCGGCACGAGCGCTTCCCAGGCGGCAGTCAGGTCCGGCGTGAACCGGACTGCCTGGGTGTAGTGCTCCTTTGCTTGTTCGTACAGATACAGCCTCTCGCTGACCTGTCCGGCCAACAGACTGGTGCGGCTGGTTCCGCTGCCGGAGGATGAGGGGTATCTACGGGAAGTGTCACCGCTTCTGAGTGCTGCCAGCACGTGGCGGTAAGCCTCCTGCAGTTCTCCTGCCTCCAGCAGAAGACGGGCATAGGATTCAAGCAGGTCAGTGAAGTCGGGATACAAAGCCATGCCTCTGGTATAGACGGCTCTGGCGGCTTGGATTCGTCCGGCTGCCTGCAGGGCATAGGCTGTTTTGAGCCAGATGTCGGCTGTGTAACCATAGCCGGCAGGAGTCTCGTCTAGCAGAGGGAGCAGAACATCTGCAGCAGCGCTGTACTGGCCCTGCTGGTAGTATTCGGTGCCCAGCGCATAACGCAGGGAATAACTCTGCGGATCAAGCTGCAAGGCGGCCCGGATGAGGTTCAGGTTACGGGAGGCCTTGTTTTTGAGCAGCAGCTCTTCATCCACATACCCGTAATGAAATATAGGCAGATCCGCATAAGCGACCCGGCCGCCCGGCAGCGCCCAAATACTGCTGGCAGCCTCCTCATGTATTGTCCCGTGAAAAAGAATTCCCGGATCGTTCCTGAACAGCCGGCAGACATTATCTGTGACATATTCACCGCCGGCACTACTACCTACATAGTGAATAAAAGGCAGGAAATAACCCTGAACTGCAGTCGCATTCAACAGCTGCTGCAGGTCTTCCTGCCGCCAGCCGGCAGCGGCTTCATCTGCATCCAGCACCAGAATCCACGGGCAGGAGGCTTGGCGCAGAGTCAGATTGCGGGCTTTGGCAAAGTCATGCTCCCAGGGCACCTCGATAACCCTTGCTCCGAAGCTGCGGGCAATCTCCGCGCTACCGTCAGCAGAGCCGGTATCGGCGATAATGATTTCTGATACAAGCCCCTTCACAGAGGATAAGCACTGCCCGAGATGCCGTGCTTCGTTCTGAATGATCATACAGAGGGAGAGCGGCGGGGTACGCATTCTAATGGTGCTCCTTTCTACTCTCCAAGCCGGGGAAGCGGAAGCATGAGCCGTGCCCTGGCCGCAGCCGGTCCATAATCGTCAGCAGCGGTTAGTGAGGCTAGCGCACCGTCTGCCAACAGCCTCCAGGCATGGCCTGACCGGACAGACGGAGCAGCAGAAGGCGGTCCGTAATCAAGGGCGCCGGCAGCAGGATGGCCGAGCAGCACCATAATATCCTGATGCTTGAGCAGCTCCGCCGGTGTGTCACCCGCCTGCAGCAGCAGTTGGAGCAGGCTTGCTCCAGCTGCACCCGCCATCTCCCCGCCGCTCCCCAAGCACTCGCTCACGATCTCCTCGCCGCTCCCCAAGCACTCGCTCACGATCTCCTCGCCGCTCCCCAAGCACTCGCTCACGATCTCCTCGCCGCTCCCCAAGCACTCACTCGCCATCCCCGCACCGCGCCCCGAGCGCTCGCTCACAGCCTCCATGCCACCTCTCGCCAAACTCTCTACTGCCTCCGCGCCCCCCGCCACAGCCTCCGTCGCGGCCGCGAAGCAGCCATCCGCCAGCAGCAGCCCGGCCAGCCGCAATCTATCCGCCGTCATTTGCGGCAGATGATCCTCCAGCCAGCCGGCAAGCTCAGGTCCGCGTCCTGCGCATTTCATGGTTCGTACCAGCCGCGCCAGAAGGGAGGATGGCACGGGATGGAGCTGGGCTGCCCGGGTGTAGCAGACAATGGCTTCCTCTGTTTCTCCGGTTTCCTGGCACAGCTGTCCCAGTGCGGCATACGTCAGATAAGTGCCCATCCCGGATTCCGTATGGTAGCCGGGCGGTGATAGGCCGATGAGCAGCGCCTGCCGGAAGGCCTCCCTGGCCCCCGCAAAAGCTCCAGCCTGCAGCAGCAGAACTCCCCTGATATGGTGAAGGTCAGGATAATCAGGGAAAAGCGCGCAGCCCCGGATGCAGGCATCCATCGCGCCAGCCGGGTCACCCGACATGATCCGGCACCGGATTTCATATTTGTACAGCAGATGGGTGTAGCTGGTATCCGGCTCAGCCTCAGCCAGCGACTGCTTTATATGCTCCAGCGCCCGTGCGTAATCACCAAGCCGCATATACTCGACCGCCGTATTGAACTGGTGAAAGGCATCGCGCGGGTTCAGCTTCAGCTGCTCCTTGAGCAGGCTGAGATTGCGGCTGATTTTATCCTTTTTGGCAACTACTCCGTCAGCATAGCCGTAATGATGAACGCTCACAGTACTCAGGTGCATGGCTGCGGCAGGAGTGGCCTCAACAATGGCTGCGGCAACCTGCTCATGAATAATTCCACTGAACCGGTAGGGCGGGCGGTTGCGGAACATCCGCAGGATAGGATTGACGGTAATGACGGGGGAGGAACGCTCAGTCCCTTTATGATTATGAATCCGCACAAAAAACGCCTCATACTCCACATGCTCCGCACACAGCAGCAGCTCTCCCTTGCTCCCCGCATCCAGCTCCTCATCGGCATCCAGCACAAGAATCCAAGTCCCGCGAGCCTGCTCCAGTCCGGCGTTACGGGCGGCTGCGAAATCTCCGGTCCAGGGAAAAGAGACAATAGCCGCACCAAAGCTGCGGGCAACGGCAACAGTGTCATCTGTAGAGCCCGTATCAACAATAATCAGCTCATCTGCGACTCCGCGCACACTGGTAAGGCACCGTGACAGGTTGCCGGCTTCATTCTTGACGATCATACAGAGTGAGATCAGCGGCTTCCGTTGAAGCTTGCTCATGGCCGTGCACCTACCTGACGCTTGCGCCTGGTCCAGACGGTATGCCAGGGGGTACGTTTCAGCAGGAGGAGGGTGTTATTGACCGCTGCCAGATCCTCAACGACCGGACCATGCTCATAATTTCCGCCAAAGCCCGCCGCTGCCGTCTCCAGATCAGCCCTGGCCAGCTGCAGATAACAGACCGCCAGGGCTGCACGTGCGGCGTCCTCCTGTCCGGCTTGCCCCAGCGCCTGCTGAAACCATCCGGCAGCCTCTTCATAGTGGCCTTTATCATAGAGCAACTCACCGATATAAAAAGCAACCCGCTCCGCCGCCTGTGCATCACCCGCTAACGCTATGAACCGTTCACCTACTTCCTGCACATGGCCTGCCCTATACAGTGCTGCCGCCAGCTCCGCCTGATGATGTATTGAGAAGCCTGCCAGCGTATCAGCCAAAGGATATAGCTGCAGCTCAGCAGCCAGAGGAATCAGCTCGGTCAAAAGCAAGGATAACGCATTGTCGTTGTCACGCAAATGGTCATCTCCATTCTTGTCGGCGCCCTCCTTTGCAGATAGTACGGATCCTCCAGTCACCCGCTGATTGATCTTATGCCAGCTGCTGCGCTGTTCCGGCGGCATCTCAGCCAGCAGCTCTGCCTGCAGAGCAGAGCCCTGTGCCCATATGCAAAGAGCTTCAAGAACACGCAGCTCCTGCAGCAGCACCGGGGTTACGTCTCCGGCAGTCAGCAGGTCCCGGCCTTGGCGGATCAGCGCCATTGCTGCAGCAGCTTCGTCAGTAATGATTCGGGCGCGGACCCTGTGCACAAGCGTAGCCTTTTCCAGCGGAAAAACCTGGTGCGGCAGTCCGCACACAGCCTCATAGGCATCTGCTGCGCAGAGTGCGTTAACGATTGCTGCCCTTCCGGCAGGCTGCTCCGCCGGGACAAGCTGCTGCAGCAAGGCGGCTATGCTGTGGTCAGGCACGTCCAGAGACTGAAAGGAGGTCACGATGCCCAGCAGCGCCGGTGCATATAAGGGCAAATATTGCAGCGAATGGTGGAACAGCCTCGCGGCTTCCTCCGGCTTAGATAGCTGAAGGGCAATCAGCCCCATGCGGTGCAGCGGGCGGAAGGTGGTGATGCCGTGCTCACTGACGTATTTTTCGTGGAAATCAGGATTTTCTGCTAATGCAACGGCCCGCTCATAGGACTGAAAAGCACGCTCCAGCAGCCCCTGGCCCTCCAAGGACTGGCCCAGCAGGTAATGCAGATCCGGGTAATCGCTGTAACGTTCAAGCTCCTTGGCCAGCAGCGCGTCTATCGCACTCATTTTTGCGGCGGACAGATAGATTTTGCCTAAATCGCGGATCATGGCCGGACGGTACGAAGCGGGAAGCGGTGCCCGGCTCAAGGTGTAGCGCAGCAGCTCCTCCGCCTCCTGCAGCTGTCCGTTCTGACAGCAGGCAACCGCCAGATTGTAGCGGTAAAAGTCATCCTCCGGGTGCTCTGCAACGGCGGCGCGCAGCAGCCTTTCGTTGCGTACAGCTTTATTTTTGCGGGACATCATCTCCGGCAGATAGCCGGAATGAAGCAGCTGAACGGTGCTGTGCACAATCGCCTGCGTGCCGTGCCTGCTGATAATGGACTGATCGATGCCCTCATGGATTTTTCCTGAGAAGCAGTAGCCCTGTCCACCCCGGAATAGACGTACAGCCCGGTGGTACAGGCGCTCTTCTGCCTGGTGTCCGATTACATTTTCAATAGTGACGGTAAAAGCCTCGGCTGCTGTATCCGGCAGAAGCTGGCGTATTTTTTCCAGCGGAGTATTCAGCATCTCATCGGCATCAAGGACCAGAATCCAGTCGGTTGCGGCATGGCGGAGTCCGGCATTGCGGGCTTTTGCGAAATCATCCTCCCATTTGTGCCGCAGCACCCTCGCCCCATAGGCTTCAGCGACAGCTATCGAATCATCCTCCGAGCCTGTATCGACAGCAATGATCTCGTCGGCTCCGGCTACGCTTTTCAGACATACAGGCAGCAGTACAGCTTCGTTGCGTATAATCAGATGAACTCCAATGGTAGGTCTGTTCATGAAGAGCTCCTTCCTTGCAGGCACATTCAGCAATCCTGCAGCAGACAGCCGGCTTTGACCGGCATATGTATTACTCCCTGTATCCAGAGGAAGAAAAGAGCACATGACCTTCCATGCACTCTTTGCCTCTACAGGATATGACAGAAGAATAGCTTACGTTCCCTGGGCGTCAAAAATGACATTAATTGCCGAAGCTGCCCCCGGTGTCGCTGATTGATACGAAAGACGGGTGTATTTGAGGAACCGTGCCGGCACAATGACATCTACCGAACCGGCAGGGAGCGGATTATCCCCGGTGGTATCAACAAAATAATTCGTTCCGTCCGCGCTGATTTCAACCCGTGTATTCACCGGATTCGCCCCTGTATTCAGCACGAAGTAGGAGTAGGTACCAAGCACGCTTGTTGTATTTGCGGGAAGCGGAGTGTAAGCATCAGCGGTGGGAATTGCCAGCGTGGCCTGCTCAATAAAGCTGCGCTGTGAGATCGAGGTTACACTGCTTAACGTACCGGCTGTGATCGTAGCGCCAAGCACGCTGGTGATCGTACCGTTCAGCAGGTTGGTTAATGTACCGGCAGTAATCGTAGCCCCAAGCACACTGGTAATCGTACCGTTCAGCAGGTTGGTTACAGTCCCAGCAGAGGACAACGTACCGGCAGTAATCGTAGCGCCAAGCACGCTAGTGATCGTACCATCCAGCAGGTTGGTTACAGTCCCGGCAGAGGACAGGGTACCAGCGGTAATGGTAGCGCCAAGCACGCTAGTGATCGTACCGTTCAGCAGGTTGGTAACAGTTCCGGCAGAGGACAACGTACCAGCGGTAATTGTAGCCCCAAGCACGCTAGTGATCGTACCATTCAGCAGGTTGGTAACAGTTCCGGCGGAGGATAATGTACCAGCAGTAATGGTAGCCCCAAGCACGCTAGTAATCGTACCATCCAGCAGGTTGGTAACAGTCCCGGCGGAGGACAACGTACCGGCAGTGATGGTGGCTCCAAGCACGCTAGTAATCGTACCATCCAGCAGGTTGGTAACAGTCCCGGCAGAGGACAACGTACCGGCAGTAATCGTAGCGCCAAGCACGCTAGTGATCGTACCATCCAGCAGGTTGGTTACAGTCCCGGCGGAGGATAATGTACCGGCAGTAATGGTAGCGCCGAGAACACTGGTGATGGTACCGTCGAGCAGGTTGGTTAACGTACCGGCTGTGATCGTAGCCCCGAGCACACTGGTGATCGTACCATCCAGCAGGTTGGTAACAGTCCCGGCGGAGGACAACGTACCGGCAGTAATGGTAGCCCCGAGCACACTGGTGATGGTACCGTCGAGCAGGTTGGTTAACGTACCAGCAGTAATGGTAGCCCCAAGCACGCTAGTAATCGTACCATCCAGCAGGTTGGTAACAGTCCCGGCAGAGGACAACGTACCGGCAGTAATGGTAGCCCCAAGCACGCTGGTAATCGTCCCATCCAGCAGGTTGGTAACAGTCCCGGCAGAGGACAACGTACCGGCAGTAATGGTAGCCCCAAGAACGCTGGTAATGGTACCGTTCAGCAGGTTGGTAACAGTCCCGGCGGAGGACAACGTACCGGCAGTGATCGTAGCTCCAAGCACGCTGGTGATCGTCCCATCCAGCAGGTTGGTAACAGTCCCGGCGGAGGACAATGTACCGGCAGTAATTGTAGCTCCGAGAACACTAGTAATCGTACCGTTCAGCAGGTTCGTTACCGTACCGGCAGAGGATAAGGTACCGGCGGTGATTGTAGCCCCAAGCACACTAGTAATCGTCCCATCCAGCAGGTTGGTAACAGTCCCGGCGGAGGACAATGTACCGGCAGTAATCGTAGCTCCGAGAACACTAGTAATCGTACCGTTCAGCAGGTTCGTTACCGTACCGGCGGAGGATAAGGTACCGGCGGTGATCGTAGCGCCAAGCACGCTGGTAATGGTACCGTTCAGTATGTTGGTTACTGTACCGGCGGAGGACAGTGTACCGGCGGTAATGGTGGCCCCGAGAACGCTGGTAATGGTTCCGCCCAGGATGACGGTGGTCAGGTTACCGCTGGGATCGGTTGTCAGCGGGAGGTCGTTTAAGGTGGACGGGTCCCGGCCAAAAATGAGCGTGCGCAGATTGTCCGGGTTGGATTGAAACGAGCTATAATTTGGCACAATGGTTCACCCTTTCTTCATAGAATAGAAAAATACAGGACCTGCTCGGGCAAAAGACCCAAACCGTCGTCTGGGTCTTGAACACAATAGGTCTCTGCGTAATGGAATACACGGCAAAGCCTGTACGGCTGCAAATAAGCCATTCGAATGGTGTGATATTAATATATGGCAATGACAAGAGGATGTTTGGGCAATGGAAGCAAAAATACGCAGATTTCCAAACAACCTGCGGCCGCCGGCAGCATAAAATGAAAGTATGCTAGAAAGAGGGGAGAGGCGGGAGAATGCCGAACGATGCTGTTTTTAACCAGAGCAGCCAGCCACTATTTACGGAACAGGTCAACACCTTTATTGCTCCGGCAATCGATTCCTTCCCGGAATCCGATGCGGCCATGTCCGGCCTGCTGTTCTCCATTCCGTTTGCTTCTACAGTAACGACAGCTGCTCCGCTCGTGATTCAGCTGTTTAATCCCGCGGGCAGCGGACGCACGGCCTATATATCACGCGTAACCGCAAGCTCGGCAACGGCTGCAGTAACATTGTCGCTGCTGCGCAACGCAACAGTAACGGGCGCAACGGGGACACCGGTTAATTTTAATTTTGGAAGCAGTGTAACGAGTGTGATGACGGCCCGCACCTCCACTGCAGCACCAACCGGCTCACCGGCCACCCTGGCCTCGCTGCTGCTGGCGGCAGGTCCGGTCATTGTCGATTTTAACGGGCGGATTGTCATCCCCCCGAACAGCTCCCTGACGGTCTCCATCACCATTGCCTCAGGAAGCTCAGCTGCAACCGGCTCGATCAACTGGTGGGAATATTAAAGCGGGAAGGGAGGTATTCCAGTGCCTAACCATTATGTGTTCAATGACAATGATCAGCCGCTTTTTGTGGAAATGACCAATACCTTCCGGTCGCCGGATATTACGGCTCCCCCCGAGCTGGGCGCATCAGAAAGCGCAGTCCTGTTCTCAACCAATGCTTCCGCCAGCGCTACAGTAGTTCTCAGTCTGATCTCGGCCATTATCTCGGTCCGGATTAACAATCCGGCTGGCAGCGGCAGAACGGTCTACATTTCGCGGATTACCGGCAGCATCGGGGGCTCTTCCCTGCTGTCCAACATGTCCGGCACGTTTACGATCGTAAGAGGCGGAACCTTAACCTCGCCTGCAGCCCTGCCTGCGGTGAATAATAATCTGGCCAGTGCCGCATCCAGCGGCATGACGGTGCAGTCCTCTACGTCTGCAATCAGCGGCGGAACAGTGCTGAACAGCTACCAGCTGGCGCCGGGCAGCTTTACCCAATCCTTTACCGGAAGTATTATTGTCCCTCCCGGCAGCTCACTGTGTGCCAACGTAACCTCATCCAGCTCTGCGATCGGCCTGGTCATTACTTCCGCGTTAAGCCTGACGTGGTGGGAGCGCTGAGCTGTCTCCGGCGTAAGAGCTGCCAAGTTTTTAGCGGTATGTCCGGTGCGTTCACTGCGGCACTCCAGCCAGAAATTAAATCCTCCGGCCTTGACGATTACTCCGTTAAGGCTTATTTTGCATGTATTGGATACAATGTAGGTATGCGCATCATATGCTGTATATTTCCAGAGGAAAAGAGGTCTGTTATGGACAGCTGTTTGTTTATCCACGGCTTTACCGGCGGCGAGCATGAGATTTCTCCGTTGTCCCGATACATGGAGCAGCATCAATACCGTTCCAGAACCTTCACGCTTGCAGGCCATGGGGGCGGCAGGCGGGAGCTCAGGCAATCTGACAGATACCGCTGGCTGGAGAGCGCCGAGCATGAGCTGAACAAGCTGCTGGAGGAGCAGGAGGCTGTGCATCTGATCGGATTTTCCACAGGAGCGCTGATTGCCTCCCATTTGTCTGTGCAGTACCGTCCGGTCGTCAAGTCGCTTACCCTGCTGTCAGCTCCCGTCTTCCCGCTAAATCCGCTGGAGATTGTGAGAACACTGGGCAGCCCGGCTATGCTCAGAAATTATCTCAGCAAATTCGGCTCTACGCCGCCAAAAGCCACACGGGAATTCCAGCGCCTCGTCCGTGAGAGCTTTGATATTTATCCGCAGATTACAGCGCCGACCCTGATTGTGCAGGGCACAAGAGACCACCTCGTCAAAACCAAAAGCGCAGGCTTTCTGGAACAGACGATTCCATCCGGACAAAAGCAGGTGCTGATGGTGGAAAAAAGCGGCCATATGGTCTGCCACTGCAGCGATCAGGCACGGGTACTGCAGAAGGTGCTGCATTTCATCAAACAAGCGGAGACTTTATGAGTCTGCGGCTGAAGGGAATTGACAACGTATACAGCAGATGGTAATTTCAAATTAGAGAAACCGGTTTCCCTGGCGAAAATAAGCCGATAATCACTTACATTCAGCAAAAGAGCTGCATCCGCCCCGGGAATCCGGACGATTTTACCTAATGAGGAGACTGTAAAATATGCCGACACGCTGGTTCTTCCATCATACTGCTGAAGATCCGTTTGCCTTTCCCGCCGGACAAGGGGCGCTGAAGCTGCGCCTGTTCGTACCTGCCGGCGAGCAGCTGTGCTGCACCGTCATCCATTCCGACCGTTACGAATCACCCGGAAAGGAGCAGCCGCTGCCGATGGAGAAGATTGGCGCAGCAGGCGTTTATGAGATTCATGAGGCGGTTATCCAGACCGCAACCGGCAGATGCCGTTACATATTCTATGCGGCCAATCCGGCGGGAGATTATGCATGGTATGGAGAGAGGGGCATGGCCGGGAACCGTGAGCATGCCGGGGCCTTTCAATATGCCTATGTACACCGGCCGGAAGCGCTGGCGCTGCCGGCATGGAGCAGCGGAGCGGTTGTATACCAGATTTATCCGAGCAGCTATAATCAGGGGAACCTGCAGGGTATTACTGACAGAATCCCTTATCTTCAGGAGCTGGGCGTTACCGTAATCTATATGACGCCGATTTTTGAATCACCGTCCGGGCATAAATATAATACCTCCGATTATTACCGGATTGATCCCGATTTCGGCACTGCAGACGATTTGAAAAAGCTTGTAGACGAAGCCCACCGGCATGGTATCCGGGTGCTGCTGGATGCGGTGTTCAATCATTCCGGGGATACATTTTTTGCATTCAGGGATGTGCTGGACAAGGGGGAGACTTCGCGGTATAAGGACTGGTTCTTCATCCGCTCTTATCCGGTCAGCCAGCACCCGGAACCGACCTATGAAACCTTTGCCAGAGCGGAAGCGCATATGCCCAAGCTGAATATGAACAATCCGGAGACTGCAGATTATATGCTTGCTGTCGCCAGGCATTGGGTGCGTGAAGCAGGAATCGACGGCTGGAGGCTCGATGTGGCCAATGAGGTAGACCCGCAGTTTTGGACCCGGCTGCGCCGAGAGCTGAAGGCAGAATTTCCCGAGCTGCTGCTGATCGGGGAGATCATGCATGCATCAGGCCAGTGGCTGAGAGGCGACCAGTTTGACGGCGGAATGAATTATGTGCTGCGGGAGGCGGTGCTGGAGTTTTTTGCGCTGCAGTCGGCAGGACCGGCACGTTTTATGGAGCAGCTGCTGCATATAGAGGCGCTGTACAATGACCAGGCCAACTCGGCTATGTTCCAGCTGCTCGGCAGCCATGATACTGAACGTTTTTTGACCGCCTGCAAGGAGAACGGGCGCGGCTGGGACAAGCAGGGAACAGCGCTGGCCCGGATGAAGCAGGCTGTCTTTTTCCAGATGACCTATATCGGTATCCCCATGATCTATTACGGTGATGAGATTGGCATGGAGGGCGCGACGGACCCGCACTGCCGAAAGCCGATGCTGTGGAAGGCTGAGGACCAGAATAAAGAGCTGTATGAATGGTACAGAAAACTTATAGCCTTGAGAAAACAGCATATTATCCTGCAAAAGGGCGCATTCCGCCCATGGTTCACCGATGAAGCCCGAAGTGTCATAGGGTACATGCGCCGCTGGGAGCAGGATAAAATCGCTGTGCTGATCAATCATTCACCGAATGCCTATCAGCTTGAGCTGAGCAGCATCCGCAGTGATAAAAACGTGCTGACCGAGCTGCTCAGCGGACTGACAATCCGCAACAACGAAAAAATAGTTGTAGAGCTTGAACCGTTCGGCTGTATGTTGCTGTATTGACGGCTATCTGCTTTTCTTGTTTTTCCGGGCGCGGTATTCCTGATTCTCCCACTGCTTCAGCAGCGGATACGGGTCAAAGGCCCATTCTGTAATACCGCGGTCACGGTAGATGCCGTAATGCAGATGCGGAGGGAACTTGCCCTGGGTACCAGGACTGCCGTAGCCCGAACTGCCGACCCAGCCGACGATTTGACCCGGCGTTACAATATCCCCGCGGGCAACAGATTTGTCGTAGCCGGATAAATGCGCATAGTAGTGGTAGCGGTTTTCGATATCACGGATGCCGATCCGCCAGCCGCCGTAGCGGTTCCAGCCCTTCGTCTCGACAATCCCGAAGCAGGTGCTGCGTACAGGCATACCGTGGGGGGCAAAAAGATCTGTCCCTTCATGGATACGTGCGCCTCCCCAGCTCCGGCCGGTTCCCCAGGTGCTGCGGTAGGCATAGGAGTTGCCGATGGGCAGCGGAAAGGCGCTGCCGGACAGGTCAAGCCGCCCGAAATGCTCGTACAGCCTGGCAAACTGGTTAACCCGCTGCGCGGCACGGCCGTTATGATAGTACTCCCAGATGCCGATACTGAAGTCACTTGCGGAGGTCCCGTATTTCAGCAGATGCCTGGCCATGCTGTAGAGCAGGTCGGCATCATTGTCCGGATCGGCATTGCCGTCCCCGGAGCCGTCGTAGCCCATCCCGCCAAAAAAGGAAATCGACTCCGGCGAGGTGTCTGCCTGATCCGGGTTCAGCGGCCCGGCCCATACCGGGGCAGGGATGCTGATACCGGTAATGCGTGAGGAGTCCGGGGCTTCCTTGGCGGACTTCTTTTTGGCGATGGTCCGCTCGTACTGGTCAATCGCGGCGAAGCGGAACCAGGGAATGCCGGTGGCCGCGCTCATCTGTTCATATAGTTCCTTCCGTGCAGCCAGCGGGTCCGCTTTGCCGGCGGCAGAGGCGGCTGCCCGGTCTGCACTGCACAGCATAAGGGCTGCGGCAAGGCACAGCACGGTTCTCCAAGTTGCTTTTCTTTTGCGCAGGGCCAGCATGATAACTACCTCCTGTATACAATCAGCTCAGCAAGAGCTGCCGGATGCTTTTGTTATAGAGTGAGGCAAAGTGCTGCATTTTATCCGCATCTGTCTAAAGGTACCAGTAAGCCTCAGAGAAATCCGTGCAGGCAAATTTCACAAAAACAGGCAATCGCCCATTGCACATGCTATAATATGAGGCAACGGCTACGTTGAAACTTTTACAGTTGAAAGGCAGGCGACACGCGCTTGATCGTTATAGGTGGAAAAGGCTACGAGCTGATGCTCGACCATAAAGACGGCTGGAACCCGGAGGCATTCCGCGGGCGGTACAGCGAGGTGCTGGACCGTTATGATTATATTATTGGTGACTGGGGCTACAGCCAGCTGCGGCTGAAGGGGTTTTTCCGGGATAACCATCCCAAGGTAAACCGTGATACGGCGATTTCCGGCATGGTTGATTATATTAATGAATACTGCAACTTCGGCTGCGCGTATTTTGTGCTGCATAAATCGAAAGAAATGCCCAAAGAAGGGGAATACAAGGATATTCTGATCAAAGAGGTTTCTGAACCCGCAGCGGCGGCGGAGGATTCCAAGCCGGAGCAGACGGAACCTGCGGCAACGGTCAGAGTACACCGTGAAGGCCCGAACAGAGCTGCGGACCGTAACAAGGACGGGGGAGCCGGCAGAGAGCATGCAGGCTCAGGTAAAGAGCGGCCTGTACGCGAGCATCAGAGCCGGAATCACCGGAACAAGGATGCACAAGGCAAGAAGAGCTATAAGGACTCCCAGAACAGGCAGCATAATCAGAAACAGAACCACAATCAGAAAGAGAATCACAACCAGAAAGAGAATCACAACCAGAAAGACAATGCGAACCAGAACCAGAAAGACAATGCGAACCAGAACCAGAAAGACAACGCGAACCAGAACCAGTCAAATAATCCTTCGATTTAATCCGGCTTGAGATCTGCAGTCAAACCAAAGAGCATCCCGGCAGCCATTTATGATGGCTGCCGGGGTGCTCTTTAGTATATTGATTTATTTTACAGATAATTTCAGCTGATTGGCTGCAGCATTGTAGCTCCAGGTGAAGGCCGGGAATTTCTTGGCGAACGCGCTGACATCGATCAGCGTCTCATCATTTTTGGATATGGCTTCTTTGGAGGCCAGGGTGAAACCAAAGGCTTTGCCGGCTCCGTTCGTAAATACAGCCTTCTTGTTCTTGGCATCCCAGGCAATATCGCATTCAACAAGGGCAGCCAGCACGCGTGCCGAGGCATACACTTTGTTATTCTGCTTCAGCAGACCGATATTTCCGGCAAAAGCATGGCCGTTGACGTCCAGGATATGGTTGTCGCCCGCAAGCGTAATTGTGGTCATGCCGGCAATCCGCAGGGCAGCTACCAGCTGTGCCGTTTTGCCTTGAACCTCAATGTCCGGAGCGAGACCGACATGGTTGAAATCCTCCTTGTTCGGAGTCAGGTATTTCATCGTAGTCAGCTTCAGCATATCACCGTTAGATACGGGGAGCAGGCTCTGAATCCGGGCCTTTCCGTATGAGCGGGTGCCGACAATGGTAGCCAGCTTGTTATCACGCAAAGCACCGGTCAGCGCTTCGGAGGCACTAGCTGTATATTCATTAGTGAGCACGACGACCGGAACCCCGATCTTGCTGCCGTCTGTAATGGTTTCAGGCACCAGCCGGCCATCCTGGGCAGCGGTATACATCATGATGCCGGAATCTATAAACATGGAAGCAATGTTGTAGGCAGAGTCCATATAGCCGCCGGTGTTGTCACGAAGGTCAAGAACCAGTGATTTCATGCCTGCTGCACGCATACTTGCAAGGACCTTGGCGAATTCCTCATCGGCAGTCTGGCTGAAGCCCGTAATGGCAATATAGGCTGTATTACTGCCGACGATTTGGCCGGTCACAGATGCATTGGTAATGGCATTGCGCGTAACGACGATCGTTTTGCTGGCTCCGTTTCTGCTGATCAGCAGGGTAACCTTGGTTCCGGCTGCTCCTGCCAGCTCTTCGCCGGAAGTTTCGCTGATCGCAACCCCGTTAATTTTGAGAATGGTATCCCCGCGCTTCAATCCTGCCTGCTCTGCCGGCGAGCCGGGCATAACCTCTTCAATATACAGCTCTTTGGAGGTATAGATATACATCAGACGGATGCCGATGCCTACATATTCCAAATCCACCTGATGCTCAAATTCAGCTGCTTCCTCCTGATCAAAGTAGACGCTGTACGGATCATCGAGCGAGTTGACCATGCCGTCAATAGCGCCGCGGATCAGTGTATCCCGGTCAACGCCCTCAACATTGTAGCTTTCGAGATACTGCATGATCTCGTTGATCAGATCGGTGTTCGAGCTGGCTTGCGCAGTATCCGCTGCCAGTGCTGCCGGTGAGAAGACAAGGGATAAAGCCAGACAGCCGCTTACAACAGCGGAGATCATTTTTGCCGGTTTCATAAAATAGATACACCCTTTAAATGGATTTGTAGTTGCATTAGGCAACTTATGATTGCGGATGGCCGGTCAGCTAGTCAAGATAATAGAAATCATCAATCATCCAGCCGCCGGTCTCTGTCTGATAATAGATGAAGATCATAGTCTGATCCACGCTTTCTCCATCTGCGGCATCCTTGACGGTTGTTTGCGCATAGACAGCAGCTTCACCGTCAGCAAAGTAATAGATGTTAGATTGATTCAAAGTATAACTTAAGTCGAATTCGCTGAAGAATTCCTCCAGGGATGCCCGGGTATCCGTATCATATTCTTCATCGTAGGAGTACATTTGAGCGAGTGTGGCACTTGCATCCTCGGCAGACATAGCCTGGAAATACTTCGCCAGACTCTCTTTAATAGCAGCCGCATCGCCCTGTGGTACAGTTGCAGCCTTCATTCCCTGCTCCTTGGTGAGCAGCACGGTTCTGTCCTCGTTGGTGATTTCGGAGATCTTCCATGTTCCGTTCACACGCACAAGGCTGTACAGATACTCGCTCCGCTCATCAGGAATATAATATCCGCCGGTCCGGATCTCCTTTTCAACCGTGTAAGCAGTCGCTTCGTTCCCCTGGATGCTGAGAACCTTGAGTGATTCAAGCGTGGTTTTTATATCATAGCTCTGGAAAAAATAACTGAGCGAGGTCACCTGGTCAGTTAAGCTGTCTGCATCATCAACAAGGGAATAGTAGCTGACCGCCTTCTCCTCATTGTAGTACTGGATAGCCTGCTTGATCAGCGCTGTAATAGCCTGCTCGTCGCTTGCTGCTGTTGTGGCGGCGGTTGTAATCTTCACGCTTCTGCTGGAGGCGTCCCACACCGCAGTGCCTCCGGTGGCTTCAGCTACAAAACGGAGCGGAATGTAGGTTGTGCCGTTGCTGGATACAGGGGCAACCGTCAGTTTTTTGACCGTACCGTTGACTGTAGCCAGCTTGCTGCCGATCTTGAGGGAAATGGTGAGGTTTGGGCTGGAGCCGGTCACTGTTCCGGTTGCGGCATCCCAGAGCACCTGCATGCCAAGCTTCTCAAAAACAACCCGGAACGGCACCAGCACGGAGTTGTTGTTCAGATAAGGCGTACCGGCCGGAAAGGTTAGATTAGTGCCGTTAACATAGACCGAAATAGGCTTTTCTGCCGCAAAGGCAGGGACGGACAGGACGAGTGCCAGCAGGCTGGTCCCGATAATGGCTGAGCATTTTTTCAACTAGATTTCTCCCCTTTATAGTTAACAAACTCTATGTAAAATAGGTTCATTATACCATTAGAATTTTTTCTCTGTCTATCCATTCATGTCAGCAATAATAGAAAACTTTGTAAAATTTCCTGCGCATAAAAAAACCGGGACTGCTGTTGTATCCCGGTTGAACTGCATCATGCTGGAAATCAGATGCTCTAGATGAGAAAAGCTTCACGGACGCGGTTCCAGAAGGGGAACGGCCGGTACCTGGCGAAGCTGATTTTTTTGTCTGACACCTGGCAGCGGACAGAGATAAGATCATCAACTGGAATGTTGATATGGTCTACTGTCAGAAGAAGGCGCTGCTCTTTGCGTGAATAAATATCGCAGTGATGATGCTTCGGCAGCAGAAGCGGCGAGCCCATCGTGCGGAACACGCGGTTGTTGATGGAGGCGATCTCGGAAATCTGCAGCGCATCGATCGAAGGGTGCATCATGGCACCGCCAAGGCTTTTGTTATAGGCTGTGCTGCCCGACGGGGTGGAGACACAAAGGCCGTCGCCCCGGAACATCTCAAAGTTATCATCGTTGATGTCCACCTGGATGACCACAGTCCCGTCAACGCCCTTAAGCGTAAATTCGTTCAAGGCTATATGGGAGGTGGATCCGGACTTCTTATGGATCTCCAGCTCAAGCAGCGGGTACCTTACGATACGCGGCTTGT
Organism: Paenibacillus sp. FSL R7-0273; assembly: GCF_000758625.1. NCBI lineage: Bacteria > Bacillati > Bacillota > Bacilli > Caryophanales > Paenibacillaceae > Paenibacillus > Paenibacillus sp. FSL R7-0273. The sequence goes on along the minus strand of NZ_CP009283.1, from coordinate 6,112,323 downwards.
GCGGCGGAAGATCCGTGGTGCCGCACATATGGTCGATCAGGGCTGGCAGCTCTTCCGCCTGCCAGTCGGCATAAAAGCCCAGATGCCCGGTATGCACGCCCACAAAGGCAAGATTGGGAATCTGATCAATGAACGTGTGAAAGGCATGCAGCATCGTTCCGTCCCCGCCAATCGAAATGACGATTTCCGGGGATTCTGCATCCAGTATCAGGCCTCGCTCCGCCGCCAGCTTGTGAAATTGCTCCGCAAGTTTGATGGACAATTCGTCTCCGCGGTCCAGAACATAATATCTCAAGATGTACAGGCTCCTTTGTATGTTTCAGTCATACAAAGATCATAATCAATCTTGAACTGGAACACAATATAAGGGCCTGCAAAGAATCGCTGACGGCGGTGCATAATCTGCGGAAGCCGGAACAGGGCTGTGCCAATTCAGGGCTGCCGCAGCCGCCGGGTAAACTGCTTTAGCAGCCAGATTATCAGCGACAGCAGGAGGGCCGCTCCGAGGAGCAGACCCAGCAGGGCCAGGCTGGCGGCAAAGGCTGAGCCCGGTGATCCCGTGAAGCCGGAGGCGGCCGGTAAGGTACTGAAGCCGGCGGACAGACCTGAGCCGGCAACAGGCTTCCAGAGCAGCAGCAGCAGGACTGCCGCCAGCAGGCCGTGCACCAGCCTTGCAGCCATAAAGGGCAGATAGCGCAGGCCGGTCCCGTTCAGGATGCTCGCCACCTGGGCATGTACGGACAATCCTCCCCAGGAGAGGATAAAGGCCGCCGCTGCCGCCTTGAACTGCAGCGGGATGGAGGAGGCCGCTTCACCAGCGGAACGGGCGCCGATGGTTACCTCAAAGAAGCCGCTGGCCAGCGCTGCGGACAGCTGCTGGGGGAAGCCGGCCAGGGACAGCACGCTGCCCAGGATGCTGAACAGTGCAGTCATAACGCCTGCACGGGTAAGCAGCTCCATCAGCACATTGAAGAATACCACCAGTCCGCCGACGACAATAATAAGCTGCAGGGAGGACTGGATGGAGCTTTTCAGCAGCTCCCCGAAGCTCCGTCCGTCCCTGCGCCGGGCTTCGGCCATGGAGCTTAGCGCCAGGCGGAGCCGGCCCTTGGCCGGCTGTAGGGACGCTGGCTGAGCTGTCGCTGCTTCTGCCGGCTGCGGGTCAGCATACTTGTCCCCCCGTCCGTGAAAGGACATCAGCAGGCCGACAATCAGGCCTCCGCCATAATGTGCAAGCGCCAGCACCAGCCCAAGGGAGGCATCGTGGAAAAAGCCGACGGATACGGCACCCAGCAGAAAAATCGGGTCTGAGGAGGTGGTAAATGCCACGAGGCGCTCTCCCTCCGCCCGGCTGACCAGCTGCTGCTCGCGGAGCTTGGCGGTTAGCTTGGCGCCGACAGGATACCCGGACACATAGCCCATTGCCGCGACAAAGCCGCCGCTGCCGGGGATATTGAACAGCGGGCGCATCAGGGGGTCAAGCAGCGCTCCGAACAGATGAACCACACCGAAGCCCAGCAGCATTTCAGAGATAACGAAGAAGGGAAACAGTGAGGGAAAGAGCACGTCCCACCAGATCGCCAGCCCGCGCAGGGCCGCAGCAAGCGTACTGGCCGGGTACACCAGCATCAGCATCATGCAGCAGGCCAGAAGCAGGCCGGGCAGCGGCCCCCCAAGCTTTTTCAGAGTCATCAGCAACGCCTCCCGGTCTATGCTTAGATGTATGCGGAAAGTTGGACAAACAGCACAAAAAAAACAGGAAAGCGGTTGCAGAAATCTGTGTTTTTCAGCCTTTATTATGGTATTATAAAAAAGAATAAACGGAATAACAGGGATGGAGTGATGGTGATGAGTGTAGTTGCCGGAGTTCTGGTTTGTGCTTTTGTATATGTAATCCGGGTCTCGCTCGTCCCTCCAGGTGATGAGGAGTTCAGGACCTATTAAATAATGTACCGGGTGCTAAACTTCGTTTAGCGCCCTTTTTTTAGAGCTGTTTTCAGTGTCCATGCAAAGTCCCTGGTTAGGCATCCATGCAAAGGCCCCACTTTGTGGGGTTATTTTGGTATAATAAAAAGGACGTACATTAATATGGAAGAAAGCTGGTAACCTCCATGAATCCAAACCAAAGTTTGTATGACAATCTGGGAGGCGCTGAGGGCCTTCACCGGCTGGTAGAAGTGTTCTATTCCAAGGTGCAGCTTCATCCGCAGCTCAGCCCGTTGTTCCCTGAAGATATCATTCCTGTTATGGAAAAGCAGTTTCAGTTTCTCAGCCAGTTTTTTGGCGGGCCGGCGCTTTTTTCGGAGCAGCACGGACATCCGATGATGCGGGCCAGACATATGCACGTTCCCATCACGCCGGAGCGCGCTGAAGAATGGCTGGACTGCATGAAAGACGCATTGGAGGAGACGGGAGTCGCTGAGCCGCTCCGTTCCGTTGTGCTGAGCCGGCTGTCCGGACCCGCACATCATTTTGTCAATATGCCCGAGGAATAATGAGCCGTTGATGGTGAAAGGATGAGGGCATTTTGTCAGAATTGATTCCCTTGTATTCGATAAAGGTCATTTGCATTAATTGTGAACACGAGTTTTCCACCTCACGGGTCCGTCCGAGCCTGAAACGGGCCATCCGCCGTGACGCAGATTTCTGCTCCTATTATAAGGATGAGAATCCCGATTACTATGTGGTTCGTGTCTGCCCGAGCTGCGGCTTCGCCTCCACCGAGAACTCTGCTGATAAGCTGGCTGAATGGCAGCGGAAGGCTTTTAATGAGCAGGTGGGGAGCAGGTGGCAGTCCCGTGATTTCGGCGGCAAGCGCACCTGGGATACCGCTCTCGAAACGTACAAGCTTGCGCTGATCTGTGCGCAGTGTATTCAGGATAAATCACGGATAATCGCCAGCCATCTGCACCATATTGCCTGGATGTACCGTTACACGGGGGATTCTGAGCAGGAGCAGCGCTTTCTGCGCTTTTCGCTGGAGGAATACATCCGGGTATTTGAAAATGACGGGATGGGCGGCAACGATGCCCGCCTGATGTTTCTGATCGGCGAGCTGCACCGCCGGGTGGGGGAGTATGCGAAAGCGGTCAGGTGGTTCTCCCGTCTGATTAATGACCAGCGGATTATGGATGCTGCGATGATCCGGGCAGCCCGTGAGCAATGGACGCTGCTCCGCGAGCAGATGCGCGGTGAGGATTCAGATCCGGACGGCCTGCCGTCAGACTTTATCCTGTAGCGCTTAATTAACAAAAAAAAGCGCAAACAAGGGAGCTCCCTTGTTTGCGCATTATGTGGCTGCTCAGCGCACGGCACGGTCAAACAGCAGGTAATCTGCATCATTGTCGATAACCGTCGGACTTGTGCTGCAGCAGGGGAATACGAGCAGTCTTTTTTTGCCGTCACGGATGAGCTGGAGCTCTTTCGGCCTGACCGGCAGCAGTACGTTCTCCTTGCCGCAGAAGGGACAGCTCTGCACATACAGGTCTCCGTAAATGATGTCATAAGGCCAGGTGTGGCTGAACGGAATCATTCTTGTTCCTTCTCAGGCGGTGCTTCCGTTCCGGCGTCCGTGGTCTGCTTCTTGGCCAGCTCGGCGACTTTCTGCAGCAAAATATGTTGAGGCATATGCATCAGGTGTTCCAGAGGAACGCCTAGCTGTTTGGATAGGGTAACGGCCGTTTCCGGCGAAATCTGCAGCGGCTTCATGTTGCAGCCCTCCTTCTGGGAATGTGTTAATTTGCTGTGCGGCAGCGCTTGCTGCAAGCACAGTTTTCGTATTCACTTTACCATGGCGCACTGCCAAATACAAAGAAAACCCAATATGAGCAAAGGAATGGTGGAAAGCATGAAACAGCCTATCTCAGTAACCTGGAATTTGGATTCAATTTTTCCCGGGGGATCCTCCTCCGCCGAATTCGGGGGATTTCTGATTAAGCTTGAAGAAGATATCGCTGCTTTACGGGAAAAGGTAAGCGGTGCTGTTTTTCCGGTCAGCGCATATGATACGAACGCACTCGATGATGTAATCGGGCTGCTGCAGAGCTGCGCAGGCCGCCTGACACAGGCTTCTGAGTTTGCCGGCTGCCTCGGTGCCCAGAACCAGCAGGACAAAGGGGCTGTGCGCCTCTCTGCCAAAGTAACCGGGCTGCGCGCCGGCTTTGAAGGCATCAGCTCGCAGTTCGACAACATCCTGCGCCAGACCTCTGACGAGGTGTGGGCACAGTGGATGGCCCGTCCCGAGATTGCACCGCTCACCTTCGTATTGAGTGAACGCCGCGATCAGGCCCGCGAGAAGATGAGCCCTGAGCTGGAAAGCCTTGCCCTGGAGCTGGCTGTTGACGGATACCACGGCTGGAGCGAGCATTATGAGACAATTGTCGGCAAAGTGGAAATTCCCTTTGAAGATGAAGAGGGCGTTAAGCTGCTGTCTGTCGGCCAGGCCTTTAACAAGCTGAGTGATGATGATGCCGGTGTACGTGAAGCGATGTTCCGCAAATGGGAGGAAGCCTGGACAGAGGCGGAGGACTACAGTGCGGATACACTGAATCATCTGGCAGGCTTCCGTCTTAAGCTGTACAAGGGGCGGGGCTGGGATGATGTGCTTAAGGAGCCGCTGGCCATCAACCGCATGTCGCGGGCAACCCTGGATATGATGTGGGAGGTTATTACCAAAAGCAAGCCGGCGCTTGTTTCTTACCTGCAGCGTAAAGCGAAGGTTCTCGGCAAGGATTCGCTGTCCTGGGTTGATGTCGATGCTCCTGTCGGCAAATCCTCCGGCAAAATCCCTTACGAAACAGCGGCAAAAGACATTGTAACGCAATTCCGCAAATTCAGTCCCAAGCTGGCGGATTTTGCCGAGCATGCTTTCGACAATGACTGGATTGAGGTCGAAGACCGTGCAGCCAAGCGTCCGGGCGGCTTCTGCGTATCCTTCCCGGAGAGTAAGGAATCGCGTATTTTCATGACCTACAGCGGTACGCCTTCCAATGTATCAACACTGGCACATGAGCTGGGCCATGCCTATCACTCCTTCCTGCTCGATGACCAGCCTTTCTTCAATCAGAACTATGCCATGAACGTTGCCGAGACGGCCTCGACCTTTGCTGAGGTTATCGTGTCTGACGCCCAGGTAAAAGCGTCCGCCGACGCCGATGAGAAGCTCGCGCTGCTTGAAGCGAAAATTCAGAACAGCGTAGCTTTTTTTATGAACATCCATGCCCGCTTCCTGTTTGAAACCCGTTTTTATGAGAAGCGCAAGGATGGCCTCGTCAATGCGGCTGAACTATCAGCGCTTATGGAGGAGGCACAGAAGGAAGCCTTCTGCGGCGTGCTGTCGGAATATCACCCTCATTTCTGGGCCTCCAAGCTTCACTTCTATATTACGGATGTCCCGTTCTATAACTTCCCGTACACGGTTGGTTATATGTTCAGTACGGGGCTGTACCGGCTGGCCCTGCAGGAAGGACCGTCTTTTGCTGATAAATACGACAGTCTGCTGCGTGATACCGGGGTAATGACACTTGAGGAGCTTGTGATGAGACATCTTGGCGTTGATCTTACAAAGCCTGATTTCTGGCAGGGTGCAGTAGAGCTTATTGTCGAAGACATTAACGAATTCCTGCAGATGACTGAGCAATACGCGTGAATGTTTGTCGAATATCGGACAAATCATAATATTGCAGAATAAAATGAATATTCAAGTGTACGTGTGAATGCGCAAAAGCCCCTAATCAGGGGCTTTTTTTATATGGTTTATTGTCGAAAGAGGTCGTATTTGTAAAGGTTTCTTAAAATTAATGCTGTAAACTGCGCATACATAGGGATATTCACCCAATTATGTTGAATAATGTTGAAGGTCCGAAAACTGTGTCCTATAATGAGCCTAAAGCCTTATATAAGGCGTGCTACACAACAAATTAAAGAAAAATTTCATAAAAAACGACTGAATAGCGATGTGCATATGATTTCCTAGTTTGTTTTGTCGAAGATTATCGTATGTAAGCTATGAAGCAAGTTTTGCCGAAGTAACGCAAGGAAGTAATGCTAAACAAAACTAAGCGTATGCTTCCGAAGCAAGTTTTGTCGAAGAGACCCAAGGAAGTAATGCTAAACAAAACTTTTAGGAGGAACAACATGCTACGAACGGAACAGCTATCTCTGGCAAGACAGGTGGATTTAGTATTTAAGGAGCTGCAGGAGGAATTGTCCGGGTTAAGCTCCGGCACGGTATTCATACAGATCAGAAATAATGTCATCGGCAAGTTCGGTATCCGCCATAATCCCTTGTCCGGACGCAGCGGTGCCTTTACTGATCCACAGGAGGGATTAACCGCTGGGCAGCAGTCCTCGTTCCGGCTTATGGCCCTGGAGAGCCTAAAGTACAAACGCCGCTGGACGCATGGAGAGATCAGCTATGAATTTGCTGTCCGCCAGGGCTTGGTGGTGGTTGATGCCACTCTGGAATCCAACTACAACATGGCTAACCTGATGATTCGTGCTCCGCGCGGCCCGCATTCCGGCGAGCTTTCCGACCAGTATCTCGGCTGAGCCATACATAGCTTCCAGTACAATAAAAAAGCCCGCCCGCGCTTCGGCATGAAGCGCAGGCAGGCTGTAAAGCTAGTCCGTCAAGGAATGAATCCTGCCGGATAAATCGGCTGAAAAGATGATGTTACGCACGACCGGAAAGCTGTTGCTCTGCCAGTTGTACTAGACGTTTGGTGATGTAACCTCCCAAAGAACCGGTTTCGCGGGAAGTGTAGTTACCGTAGTAACCATCTTGAGGAATCGTTACACCCAGCTCCTGTGCTGCTTCGAATTTCAACTGCTGCAGCGCTGCATTCGCTTGCGGAACGACCAGGTTGTTAGAACGGCTTCCACGACCTTGTTGACCTGCTTGACCCATGTTTGTCACCTCCTTCGTCCGTTGTGAAGATAGTATGGGCGCGGGGAGGAGAATTCATGCACGGAATCAGAAGTTTATAAGGCTGGAAATTATATGAAATTTAGAGCTTGGGATAAATGATTTCAAGTGTGCTCGGCAAAGCTACGGTATCACCGGGATTTAGGGTAATGAGCCCTGTGAAATCTGCATCCCGGTCAAGGTTGGGCGCATCCGGCAGCCAGGTATACGGCTCAGCGCATAAGTACTGGTCAGCCAGTCCCTTCGTATAGATAACCCAGTGGCGGAAATGGCTCCTGTCTGCTGTATAACGGATGCCATATCCGTCTTCACGCATCAGCAGGGCCTCTGACGGCTGCGGCCCGCCGGTTCTAAATACAGTGTCCAGATCCTTGCCTGCAAGGTTCATTCCATAATGTATGGAATCCAGCTCACCCAGAGGGAGCAGATTGCCGCTCGTAAGCAGCTCGTTATTCAGCTCATAGATGCCTTCTGCAGGCAGGGTCAGCTTCCAGCGCTGCGGTTCACCGTCAATCATGAACCAGGTATGGTAGCCTATTCCGAAAGGAATGCTTGTGTCTCCCAGATGGGTCACCTTCAGCGTCTGCTGCAGCCTGGCGTCCTGCAGCCTGAAGGTCATCTCCATACGCAGCGGTACAGGGAACTGTGACATCCAGCGGGGATCATCTGCGGTATTAAATTCTGTCGTTACAGCACAGCCGTCCTCATCTTCCTCGATATCACTGACGCACCAGGACTGGGTCCGGTGCAGGCCGTGGATGTGGTGATCTCCTGCCGAGTTCTGCTCGAACTGGTAGCTGGCGCCCTTGAACCGGAATTGCCCCTTGCGTATGCGCCCCGGGGGAACTAACAGCGGGATGCCGAAATGATAGGGCTTCTGCATATAATAGGCCAAGTCACTTTCATCAGGCGTGCGCAGGATTTGCCGCTCTTCCTTGCGGTCCCATAAGGAAATAACGTTATTTCCGAGCCGCGGCAAAAGCGTGACTTCCAGTTCACGGCTATGCAGAATATAGGTATCATAACCGCCCCACTGCCCTTTGGTCACCTGTTTCATAAGAGATATGCTCCTTTAACTTAACTTGATGGCATAGAACATGGATATCTTTATCATAACAGATTTATTCAGCGGTGGATAAGCGATTTGACAACTTCACAGTCACGCTCTATGATGAATGCATTAAGATATGATTACAATGTGATGACAGGGACAAGTAAGCAGACAGTGCGCCTTCAGAAAGCCGGTGGTTGATGCGAACCGGCAGGACACTCCTGGCTGAATGGACCCTTGAGCGCCGTGCTTGAACAGGCTGCAGGCCCCAGTAGACCGGACGGCTCTTCCCCGTTAACGGAAGCTAAGGCCTGCTATGTGCATTGTTCCGCCGGAACATCACAAGCGGCGAATAAGGGTGGCACCACGGTCTCACGTCCCTTGCGGATGTGGGGCCTCTTTGCGTTCTGTTCACATTGAAATACATTCAGGAGGTATGAAATCATGGCTAAAAAAGTATTGTCGGGCATTCAGCCCAGCGGCTCACTGACACTTGGCAACTATATCGGCGCGATCAAAAATTTCGTGAAGCTGCAGCAGGAGCATGAATGCTTCTTCATGGTCGTAGATCTGCATGCCATTACAGTGGCCCAGGACCCGGCAGCGCTGCGTGAGAATTCAGAATCTGTTGCAGCCCTTTATCTGGCAGCAGGCATTGATCCGAAGATTTCCAACGTCTACATGCAATCACATGTGCCGCAGCACGCAGAGCTGGGCTGGATTGTAACCACACTGACTGCAATGGGGGAGCTTGAGCGGATGACGCAGTTCAAGGATAAATCCTCAGGCAAGGATTCGGTGGGGGCAGGACTGTTCGTGTATCCGTCGCTGATGGCCGCAGACATACTGGTCTATAATGCCGACCTCGTGCCGGTCGGGGAAGACCAGAAGCAGCATCTGGAATTAACCCGTGACCTGGCAGGACGGTTCAACCACCGTTTCGGAGATTTCTTCACTGTACCTGAGCCTTATATTCCGGAAGTAGGGGCACGGATCATGTCGCTTGACGATGCAAGTAAAAAGATGAGCAAAAGCAACCCGAATGCGGGCAGCTACATTGCACTGCTTGACCCGCCTGACGTCATCCGCAAAAAGATCAGCCGGGCGACAACCGATTCAGGGCGTGAAGTAGTGTACGATCCGGCGAACAAGCCGGAGATCAGCAATCTGATGAGCATCTATGCAGAGTGCTCGGGACTAAGCCTGCAGCAGATTGCCGACCAATATGAAGGACAAATGTACGGAGGCTTCAAAAAAAATCTTGGCGAGGTGCTGGTGGCAACACTGGAGCCGCTGCAGCAGCGTTATCAGGAAATCCGCAGCTCGGGCACGCTAAGCGGTATTCTGGCTGAGGGTGCAGAGCGTGCGCGGAATGTAGCCTCCGAAACCTTAGCCGGTGTTAAGGAACGGATGGGCTTCCTGCCTTACCGTTAAGAGGAACGCTGTGCGCGGGCCTCTGCCCTGCGTCTGAGCCTGGCTTTGAGGATAAAGCCCCAGCCGATATTAAGGATGCACAGCAGGCCCAGCAGCAGCGCCAGCCAGAGATTATAGCTGATACTGATTGAAGCGGCTGTAAGAATGAGGATTGAAGAGGTTGAGAACCAGAGAGACAGACCTTTACCCATATGTGCCAGCCTTCCTTTCTATATTAGCCATGGATTGATCCTGCAGGGTTATAACCTGCGGGATTTTTTTGTATGCAGAAGAAGGAAATATCTTCACAATGAAGAATTGCTACTGAAAACGCTTTATGGAGATTGTGCCCTAAGCTGCTGCAGTCGTCAAGAGGGGGAATACATGGGGCACAGGCCAAACAGGCAGAGCAGCCATTCCCTGAATACAGAGAATGCTGTTCTGCCTGTGTTTCTGATACATGTGATAACTAAAGCTTCATGGAGCCGGGATCAATGGCAAACCGTTCATCCAGCTTTTCGCTGCTGAGCCAGCCTACATAGGTGTTAAGCACATGATAATCATTGTCCATAGCCAGTACGGCTACGAAAGGGAATTGCTTGCGGTGTAAATAACGCACATCCCCCCAGCGTACAATATAACCAGAGGTGAGCTCCTCAACCTCAGCCACAGCATAGGAGGTAAAGTACAGAAAGGCCTGGACATCGGGATGTGATTTGGAATGCTCTACAGCGGGGTGGGTGGAGCACACTGCATGCTTGAACCATTCCAGCCGTCCCCCGTTCAGCAAACCGACGTTGTAGCTGCCGTCCTGCTTGGCTTTGACCACATTCCAGCGCGTCGGCGAGATTGACGGGATGACAATATAGCGGTCACCCTGATCATGGTGCATATCCTTGTTCTTGATGTTGTGCGTTATCCGGGCGTGCACAACCGTCCTCCAGACATAGTAAGCTGCTACGCAGATGTACAGGATGGTGAACAGCGGCGCCGGAGGCACCATACCGCTGATCCAGAGAATGATTGCAGCTGCGTGGCTGCCGAAGATAAACGGATCAAAGATATGGATGATGTTCCAGGCAATCCATTTCTCGGTGAACGGCCTGGCGGCCTGGGTCCCGTAGGTGTTGAACATGTCCGAGAATACATGGACGGCAACGCCGATAAAGCTCCAGAGCGCGATATGACTTAACGCCTGCAGATCCGTAAAGCCGAATAACGGGCCGATTACAATGGTAATCAGGGCCGGCCACAGCAGCAGGAAGGGCATGGAATGCGTGATTCCCCGGTGGTTACGGATGTACAGGGCATTATTCTTGAGGCGCAGCGCAGTATCGGCATCAGGTGCTTGAGAAGCCAGTACAGTGGCGATCATGACGGCTCCGGCCAGGGAAGGCTGTGAGGCAACGACAGGATCGACGAAGGATAGTCCGGCGAGCCCCAGGCCCATTACAAAATGTGTAGCAGTATCCATTGGTCAGATCTCCTTTGTACGGAAGTTCTCTATTAATAACTACCCAATTTCAGGCTGACTTATTTAGGCGGAAGAGAAATAAATAAAGTCACGTAATTGTCGAAATGATGAACATCTTGGTCAATGATTGTCAAAGTCTTTTGCGGTTTGATATGATAAAGTTAACAGCGGAACGAAATTTAATCTCAAATATGAGCGGTTTAAAGGACCAAGGCTCCTGACCGAACGCTTAGAAGTCCCTAAGAAGGAGGAACACCAAACGTGGACAATCAATTAAGATATCAGGCTTCTTCCGATTCCGCGGCAGCACAGGCCAAATCGCCCCGGGAAGGCGCAGGCTGGCGTGATTTTATTACAGTAACGAAGCCGGGCATTATCCGCTCCAACCTGATCGCAGCCTTTGCCGGGTACTGGGTGGCATCCGGCTGGGATGTGCAGTATGGCAAGTTAATTCTGACACTGCTTGGTACGATGCTGGTAATGGCCTCTGCCTGTGTGTTCAACAACTATTTTGACCGTGATCTGGATATGAAAATGGAGCGGACACGCGAGCGCGGTCTGCCAACAGGCAGGCTGAAGCCGAATGTTGTGCTGATGTACGCTATCGGGCTCGGGATTGCCGGTCTGGCTGTACTGTTTGCATTCTGCGGTATGCTGGCCGGATTGTTTGGCATTGTCGGTGTATTCGTGTATGTTGTCATCTACACGCTCTGGCTAAAAAGAACATCGACCTGGAGCACCTCAGTGGGTGCCATCTCCGGCGCTATGCCGCCGGTCATCGGTTATGTTGCCGTTACCGGAACGGTTGATCTCGGCGCCTGGCTGCTGTTCGCAATGCTCTTCCTCTGGCAGCCGCCCCATTTCTGGGCCCTTGGCATACGCCGCAAAGAGGAGTACAGAGCCGCAGGCTTTCCGCTGCTTCCGGTAGTAAAGGGAGTGCGGCGCACCAAGTTCCAGATGATCCCTTACGTGGCACTGCTGCTGCCTGTACCTGTGCTCATGTATGCCTACGACTATGCCGGGATTTTTTATCTCGTTATATCGCTCGGGCTGTCTGTAGCCTGGCTATACCTGACTATAATCGGCTTCAAGGCAAAGGATGATGATGCCTGGGCCAAGAAAAATTTCTTCTTCTCCATTAATTACCTCACTGTCAGTCTGATCGCGCTTGTGCTGAATACGATCCACGGATAAGAGGGGGGAAGCCTGTGCAAACCTTGAAGCGCTACAAATGGACCTGGCTGCTGCTGCTGGTTGCTGTGGGTATGGCGGTTTATCTGGCAGTCAGCTCAATGGTTCCGGCCAAAAGCAGGCTGCCGGTCATCGGGGAGGTACAGGACTTCTCCTTGGAAAATGTGGACGGTAAACAGATTACGCTGGCAGATACGCAAGGGAAGGCGCGGCTGGTGTATTTCTTCTTCACCGAGTGTCCGGATGTATGTCCGATTACCACGTATATGCTGTCTGAAACCCAGGATTTGCTGGTCAAGGACGGCAGCTTCGGTAAAGATACGGCTTTTGTATCCGTCTCCTTTGATCCCGAGAGAGATACGGCCTTGGCTATCAGGGCGTTCGCTGACCGTTTTCACGCGAATTATGACGGCTGGTACTTTCTGCGGGGTGACCAGGAGCAGGTGCGCAAGCTTGCAGCAGATTCCTTCAAGGTTCTTATCTACGGGGATAACAAGGATAACTTTGCGCATGCCAACCTGATCGGACTGGTAGACCGGGATAATCAGCTCCGCGGACTGTATGATGCCGGTGATACGGAGAATATTACGCCCGAATTCCTTGCCGGTGCACTGAAAAGACTGGCCAGGGAATAACAGCAGGGATAATTAAAAAACGCCTTGTCCGGCTCCTCTGCAAAGGGAGACCCGGACAAGGCGTTTTTTTTACATACGTTAAAGGAAAGGGAGCGGCTGGGGATAAATGATGTATTCCTCAAGTCCGGCCTTTTCAAGCTGGGTAATGCTGTATTCGTCAGGAGTTCCTTCGACACCTGCGTAGCCTCTGCGGGTATAGATATGAACCGCATCCGGAAAGGCATCGCGCAGAATACCGCGGATTTTTTTGCCTGAGCTGTCGTTATCCATATAGAGGTACACCTCACCGTCCCCGATTTTGCGCCGCAGTGTGTCCAACTTCAGGGTGTTAAGTGTACCGAAGGTGCATTGGATGTCTACTTCCGGAGTTAGCACGCGGCGCAGACGGCTCTTGTCGTTTTTGCCTTCAACAATGATTGTAATGGACATGGGACGTCACCTCTGAATATGAAGTATCTGGAAGGGGCGGGTAAGCTTAAGCGGATTAAATATTAATACCGCTGCTTACCGCTTATTTTACCTAAGCTTCGTCATTTTTAACAGCAGGAAGGCGCAATAAGCGGAATCATTCCCCGGGAAATGTCGTAAAAAGAAAATGGCCCGGCAGAGGCCGGGCAGCGGTATGGCTGATTATAGCAGTAAAAGAGGGCGGACTTTGGCGTGATTTGTTGCAGCTGTGTTTTAAGCGAGATTAGGCTGCGGGATTGTTCAGGCCGGGATGATAGACGGAAGGCCTGCTGATGCTTCTGGGCGGAAGCAGCAGAATAGCCGTCATCAGCAGCACGAAGGCAATGAAGTAAGGCGAGACATGTCCGCGAAGCTGTCCGGCGGCAACCGGTCCGGCAAAGGCGCCAAGCGACATGGCAATCGACTGCAGCGAGAAGGTGCGGCCTAAACGGCCGCCGCTGCCCAGGCTGATGAACAGCGAGGCCATCGCCGGGAACAGCACGCCCTTTGCCGCTCCAAGCAGGAACAGCACTACGCCCGCCGGAACAGTTGTAAATGCGGCCAGTGTAAAGAAGCAGAGCGCCATTGCCAGCAGTGCGGCCGCAATCCGGCCGGACGGAGACACGCGGTTGAGGAACATGAGGCAGAGTGTGGCCAGCGCTCCGAGACTCATTAGCGAGAGTAATACGCCTGTTGAGACCATGCCGTCCTGCCCCTGGGACAGGGGCAGCTCGAAGAACAGGACGCCCTGTGAGCAGGAGACGAAGAAGGGCAGCAGATAATAACGCCTGCTGGTTCCGGCTTGTTTGCCGGAGGGCAGAGCCGGCTTCAATGAGGCTGGCTCTGACTGAGGCTGAGGCTGTGAAGCCAAAGCGCGGGCCGGCGCATGCTTTGGCACGCTGATCAGAGCCATAAGGCCTGTAGCAATCAGGAGCCAGCCGAGTGTGGTGAAGGTGCCGGAATACCCGGCCTTATGCACAATATAGGCACCGGCTGCCGGGGAGACCACTGAGGCCAGCGTATGGATGATGCCATGCCCCGACATATATTTGCCCTGGGTGGTTGAATCGCTGGACAGTGAGGCCAGCAGTGTCATGCAGGCTGGAGAGAGAAAAGCCAGCGCAAAGCCGCTGGCAGCCCGCAGCACGAGCAGATGCCAGGGAAGCTGGGCGTAAGCCTGCAGAAGCAGCAGGATTCCGGCTGCTACCAGGCTGAAGACGATATAACGGCGGCTGCCGTTTTTGTCAACGAGTACGCCGGCCAGCAGGTTGCCGGGGAGATGGGTCAGCGAATACATGCCCATCATCCAGCCGATAAAGGCGGGGCCTGCACCGAGTGACATGGCAAACGGGGTCAGGATCGGATACTGGGCGTGCAGGTCAAAAAAGGCCAGGAACAGGAACAGATACAGCCACAGTGCGGTTTTCACGGTATACACCTCCGGAAGGACCGGCTACAGCCTATAAAACAGGCCTGCCGGTGTCTTTTTGAATATCGGCATTAGGGCAGCTTCGGCCAGCGGGTTGCAATCAGGCCTACTTGTACTTTACGTGCGCCGCGGGGGGCTTATACCACTTTATTCGTCTAACCTGCATGCCGCCGGGCAATCATGAATTATATGGGGCATTCATGTATAATAATGAATATGAATATTGCGATAGGGGTGTTGTGAAAGTGATGGATCCGGCAGTATGGTCACAATTTATCAGAGAGAATTGGCTGGTTATTGTAATAGCGCTTATCATTCTGTTTGCGGTTATTAATCTGGTCAAAACGATGCTGAAGTGGGCAATTGCAATTATTATTATCGCCGGCCTGTTTATCTACAGCGGGGTTACTATGGATCAGATCGGTGATGCAGTGAACAAGGTGGCTGACAGTACGGTAAGTACACTGAAGAGCGAAGCGCAGGAGGTTATGCTGAGCGAAGCCAAGGAAGCAAGGTATACCTCGAACGGGGACGGCACCTTTACCATTACAACGCCGAATCTTGAGGTTAAGGGAAGCGCCGGAGAAGACAAGGTTGAAGTGACCTTCCGCGGTGTCAGCCTCGGGAAATGGAGTATTAACGATACGACTAAGGCTTTTATTGATGAGGCGAGGAAAAACGGGAATTAGTGTGCAGAAAGGAGAATGGACATGCTGGACAGCTGGATAGCAAGCCTAAGTGAAGCTAACGTCATCTCGGTCCTGTTGCTGCTGGTTGTGTTCTTTTCCCTCCTGCAGGGCTACAGCCGCGGATTCAGCCGTGCGGCAGGCGGATTGTTCGGCCTGCTGGGAACAGGGCTGCTGACTGCGGCAGCCCTGATTATTGCTGTGCCTGCGGCCTTGTATTTTTCACCGGTAGCCGAAGGCTGGGCAGAATCGGTTGTGCTGCCGGACACGAGGCTCAGCGGCTGGCAGCAGCTGTATTACACTGCTGTGTCTGTGCTGGCGGGCTCACCGCTGGTGCGGTTTTTCCTGCTGCTTCTGCTGGGCTACAGCCTGATCCGCCCGCTGCTTGGCCTGCTGTTTATGTTCCTGCCCTTCCGTCTGGCGCGGCAGGGCGAGCGGCCGCACAGCCGGAAGATTACCGGGACCAGCCGGCTGGCAGGTGCGGTTATCGGGCTGGCTGTCGGGCTGGTGCGCGGACTGGTGCTGGTCTTCGCCTTGTATATCGGAGTAGGGCTGAATCCGGACAGCGGATTCAGCCGCTATGTCGAATCCTCTCCTATATACAGCCAGAGTGCGGCAGCGGTGTTTGAACCGATTGCCGGTGATAATGTGCGGAGCAGGCTGCCTGTCCTTACCAAAGCGGTAGCTGCCGAAATGAACGATATCCTGCGCCGCAAATATGAGGTAATTGATCATGACATCTCACCCGACATTGAGCAGGCAGCAGCTGATATTGCCGGACAAGCCGCTGATCCTGAGGCCAAGGCCAGAGAGCTCTACGACTGGCTCGGCTCCCGGATTACCTATGATTACAGCAAGGCTGATAATTATGAGCAGAACGGGATCTGGAAGGAACAGACGCCGCAGGATACCTTCGATACCCGGCTTGGGGTCTGTATTGATTATGCCCGGCTCTATGCGGTAATGGGCCGTTCCCAGGGGCTTCAGGTCCGTGTTGTTACCGGCAGGGGCTATGACGGACAGGGCGGCTACGGGCCGCATGCCTGGAATGAGGTCTATATCCCTGACCGGCAGGCCTGGATTCCCCTAGATTCCACCTGGGCCTCCAGCGGAGACTGGTTCAATACCAAGGATTTTGCGGATACCCATATTAAAGAGGATGTGCTGTGACAAAGAGGAACTCAGACCCTGTTATATGGTACAATTCGTAGGAAGTAATGTGCATGATAGGCCGCAAAGGTTTATTTAAGCTGTAAAGGAGTGAAAAACTGTGAGTTTTTTCCGTAAGCAGGCCTCTCCGCCAGAAAAGGAGACCACCAAGAGCTCTCTTGGCCTGCGGATTAACGTGTTTTTTTTCAGCACGTTCGTTATTTTCTGCGTCATTATTATCCGTCTTGCAGTTGTGCAGTTTGTTGAAGGGCCTATGCTTACTGAGGTGGAGACCAGCCGTGATACCAAAAATGTCCCGCTTGCAGCTATCCGTGGCGTGATCCGTGCGGCAGGGGGCGAGGAGCTTGCCTATTCAACATCAGTACAATCGTTATACATTACACTAACTAAGGAATATACAGCCAAAGCCACGGACAAAATCACCGGCGAAACAGCATTGACCCCGGAGGCCAAGGCGAAGGGCGAGGCGCTGGCGGCGAGGCTGGTGGCCGATTTCAAGCAATATGGTGATCCCGCTGCAGTACAGCTGACGGAAGAGGACATCATTAGTTCGCTGGATTTGTATTTCAAGAAATATTCAGGCTTTATGGCACGGCGGATCAAGGCAGGGCTGACTTCGCAGGAAGTGGCTTATTTTATGGAGCACAAAAGTGAATATCCCGGTCTTGAAATTGTTGAGGAGAGCAGCCGCCACTATGATAAGGACACAGTAGCCGTGCAGACGATCGGTTACATCAAGCCGTTTAAATCCTCCAGCAGTCTGGACATCTACAAGAACATTCAGGCGGCGATGAAAAAGATTGATGCCGATCCGGGCCTGAGCTATAAGGATGATGAATTTGTAGGCTTCGACGGGCTTGAGCTGCAATACCAGCGCGAGCTGCGCGGCAAAAACGGCTATCAGGTCATTTCGGTCAATCCGCAGAATATGGCTGAAAAGGTCGAAGAGGTTGTGCCGCCCGTTAAAGGCAACGATGTATGGACGACGATCAACAAAACCATTCAGATGAAAACGGAGCAGGCAATTACGGATCAGATCGACTGGCTGCATTCCCATGCTGTACAGGGTAAGACTCATCCTGACGCCCTGACAGGTTATGCGGTAGCGATGGAGGTTGATACGGGAAATATCGTTGCGATGGCGAGCATGCCGGACTATGATACGAATGTGTGGACGGCCGACAAGATGGATACGAAGGTATGGAACGAAATTATGGGTAACTATCAGAACGGGACCATTACGCCGTATTCCTCGGGAATGTCGGGACATGAGTTCGGTTCTACCGTGCTGCTCGGCTCGACCATTAAGCCGCTGAGTGTGCTTATCGGCCTGAATGAGGGCTTTTTCACGACTTCCACCATCTATCAGGATAGAGGTATTGCCTATTTCGGTAAAAATGACAATGCCTCTGTCCGTAACGCTTCCGGTCACGTGTACGGATCGATGGACCCGGCCAGAGCGATTGAGAAATCCTCCAATGCCTTCATGGTTGATATGATCGGCAAGAAGCTGTGGGAGAAGTATCAAAATAAGGGGATTGAAGTCTGGGACCAGTATATGAAGGAATTTGGACTAGGCGTTTCGACCCAGAGCGGATTGCCGAGAGAGTTCCTCGGACAGATCAACTATACCGATACTAAGGCAGCAGGAAGTGCGCAGGCTGCGCTTGTCTATGCTTCCTTTGGCCAGCAGGGACGTTATACCGTGCTTCAGCTTGCCCAGTATACTTCTACTCTGGCCAATGAAGGTGTGAGAATCAAGCCGCAGCTGGTCAGCAAAATTACCGACTCTGAAGGGAATGTCGTTAAGCAATTCCAGCGTGAGGTGCTGGATGAGGTCACTACCTTCGACAAGGCACATTGGAGGGAAGTTATTAAGGGCATGAAGAGTGAGGTTTCGGCGTTCTCTGATTTCGCTTATGATTTTGCCCGCAAGACGGGAACCTCGCAGCAGACGGACAGAACAAATACCAACCGCGATAACGGGGTATTTATTGCCTTTGCCCCGCGCGAGAATCCTAAGCTGGCTGTTGCCGTAGTTATTCCAGAGGGCGGATTCGGCTCTAACAGTGCTGCCCCGGTAGCCCGCAAAATTTTTGATGCGTATGACTGGGAATACGGCCTTGACGGTGTACCGAAGAAGACCCAGCAGGCTGCTGACGGAGCTGCTTCTGCAGCAGACGGAGCAGAGACAGATGGAGCCACAGACTGACAACAACAACTAAACTAAACAAAACCCTCTATAAATGAGGGCACACAAGAAATGGAGGGGTGGCAATGACTGCCAGATACCGCCTGCTTGCACTGGATATGGATGGAACCCTGCTGAATGATGAACAACTGATAACGCCCAAAACGGTGGAATGGATTCAAAAAGCGGTCGATGCCGGCGTTCACGTCTGCCTGTCCACAGGACGCGCATTCCGGAGCGCCATGCCTTATGCAGAGCAGCTCGGCCTCAAGACTCCGATGATCACTGTGAACGGCAGTGAAATCTGGCGCGAGCCGCATGAGCTGTACCGCCGCTCGCTGATGGACCCGGCGCTGATCCGGCAGCTGTACGATATTGCCGGCCAGCACGGCATCTGGTACTGGGCCTATTCCACAGAGCAGGTGTACAACCGCAACAACTGGGATGGAGACATTATGGGCCGGGAGTGGCTCAAATTCGGCTATTCGACCGAGGATGACGAGATCCGGCACAAGCTGCTGATGCAGCTTCAGGATTTGGGCGGCCTGGAGATTACCAACTCCAGCCCGACTAACCTGGAGATCAATCCGCTTGGCGTGAATAAGGCCTACGGAATCGGTGAGGTGTGCAAGCTGCTAGGAATCGACATGTCAGAGGTGGTTGCCGTCGGCGACAGCCTGAATGATCTGGCGGCAATTCAGGCCGCCGGTCTGGGTGTTGCTATGGGCAATGCCCAGGAGACAGTGCAGCAGGAAGCGGATGCCGTAGTTGCCTCGAATAACGAGGACGGCATCGCTGAAGTGATTGAGAAATATATATTAGGTGTAACTGCAGAATAGCTGCAGTTTGTACACTTGTATTTGGGCAAAGGTGGCTCCCGCGTTTTTGCGACGTGAGTTCAAGGAAGTTAATGCTATCAAAACTGGAGGCTAAAGGAATGGTAATCCTGGGTTGGATTCTGATCATTGCTTTGTTTGCGGTAGGGCTGGCGGGGGCGGTGTATCCGATACTGCCCGGTGCGCTGGCGATTTATCTGGCCTTTTTTGTATACGGCTGGTTCTTTTCGTTCGGATCGTTTGGAGTCTGGTTCTGGATTATCCAGACCCTTATAGTAGTTGTGCTGTTCGTAGCGGACTACGTGGTCGGGGCGTGGGGCGTCAAAAAATTCGGAGGCTCCCGTGCCTCGGTTATCGGGAGTACCATCGGGATCATCGTTGGACCGTTCGCTATTCCTGCCTTTGGCCTGATTCTGGGCCCTTTTATCGGCGCGTTCATTGGCGAGCTGATCGCCGGCTCCCAGCCCGGTAAAGCGGTCAAGGTCAGCTTCGGCTCCCTGCTCGGCTTGTTCAGCAGCACCGTAGTCAAAATAATCCTGCAAATTATGATGGTGGTCCTCTTCTTTATCTGGATCTCTGTGAACTAAATTAACAGCGAAGAAGGCGAAACAGTTTGTCCAAGAAAGAGTCTTTTGTCAAAGGCACACTTATTCTGGCGGCAGCCGCGCTCATAGCCCGCGTTCTCGGGCTTGCCCAGCGGGTGCCGCTGGAGCATTTATTGAATGTTACCGGTGAAGCTGCGTTCACACAGGCCAACCAGGTGTATCTGCTGCTGCTACCGCTGGCTACCGCCGGAATTCCAAGCACGCTCAGCAAAATGGTATCCGAGCGATACGCTCTGAACCGGCCGGATGAGGCTCAGCAGGTGTACCGGGCAGCTCTAATTTTCTCTGCAGTTGTAGGTGTTCTGATGAGTATTGCCCTGTACATAGCAGCCCCTTATTATGCAGAATATGCGAAGGTTCCCGAGAGTACACTTGCAATACGGGCTATTGCTCCGGCGCTGCTGCTGTTCCCCACCATTGCCATAATGCGCGGTTATTTCCAGGGCCGTAACAACATGATGGCCGGCGGGATTTCACAGATTGTTGAGCAGATTGCCCGGGTATCCACTGCGATCCTGCTGGCCTATATTCTGCTAAAGCAGGGCTACGACAATACTTGGATGGCTGCCGGCGCTTCGTTCGGCAGCGTGTTCGGCAGTGTCGGCGCCTTCGGGATTATGCTGTATTATGCAATGAAAATGCGCCGTACTGAAGACAAGGCGGCATTATATGATTCAAGCGCGGCCAGACTTCCGCTGCTCGGTATTTATAAGGATATTTTCAAATTATCCATTCCGATTGTATTGTCTTCTATTACTGTGCCGGTCGTGAATTTTATCGATTCTTCACTGATTGTACCGCTGCTCAGCGGACAGATCGGAATAGAGGATGCCACCGGTGCCCTGGCGATTTACGGCAGCCGTGCGATCAGTGTTGCCGGTATTCCTCCGGTGCTGGCAATTGCGCTGAGCACTTCACTGATTCCGATTATTTCAGCCGCTTACGCCCGTAAGGATGAGCAGCATCTGCAGCGCCAGGTCACGCTGGCCATGCGGATCTCCATTCTGACCGGAACACCGATTGTAGTCTCGCTGATGGTCGCTGCTTATTCGATTAACGGCCTGCTGTTCACTACTCTGGACGGCAGCGGAATAGTCGCTATGCTGACGGCCGGAACGATTTTCCAGATTACAATGATGACAACGAACTCCATCCTGCTGGGTATGGGTAAATCAAGGATTTCCATGTACTATGTGTTTGCCGGCATCCTGACCAAGCTGGCGGCAAGCTTCCTGCTTAGCAAAGTATTTGGAATATACGGGATTATCGGAGCTACGGCACTCTGCTTTATCGTCATTACGCTGCTCAACCTGCGCATGCTTAAGAAGATCGTGTCCTTTACCATTATGGGCAAGCGCTGGGGCGGCTTCGCTGTTGCCGTACTGGCCTCCGGCGGAATCGGCTATGGGCTGAATGAAGCAGGCATTATGCTTACCCGCCTGATGCCGGACCGGCTCGCGTTCCTCATAACCTGCCTGGTTGTAGGCGGAGCTGTAGTCATTATTTATCTCGTACTGCTTATCGTGCTTGGTGTGCTCAGCCGTCAGGAGATTGCCGGATACCCGCGTGTTCTGCAAAAGGTGCTTAACCCGCTGATGAAGCTCCAGCCTGCCAGAGTGCGTACACACGAATAATGCTGTGATGTTTGTCTTAATTTTATGCTTTTGAATTGACTTCCTAAGCACAATTTGCTTCACTTAGAGAAGGAACACATACAGTTTAACCAGGAAAGGATTGACCTTTGCATGGACAAAATTTCATCTGCTGCTGATTTTCAGGTGGCGGTTCAATCGCCGCGCTTAACAGTTGCCGTATTTAAGGCAGACTGGTGCTCTGACTGTAAATATATAGATCCGTTTATGCCTGAGGTTGAGCAGAAATACGCGGATCGCCTGACTCTGGTTGAGGTGGATGTTGATGCTGTCGGTGACGTCAGCCAGGAACAGAACATCCTTGGTATTCCCAGCTTTGTAGCCTACAGCGAGGGACGTGAGCTTGTCCGCTTCGTCAACAAGCTGCGCAAATCCCGTGAGGAAATCGAGAATTTCCTGGACCGGGCGCTGGAAGTGTATCTGACCATCAGCAAGTAATGACTACCAGAAGTAATGTAATTTCTACAGCCTGAAGCACAAGCACCGCTTTCGCCTTGAACAGAGCAAAAGCGGTGCTTTTTTCAAACAATCATAAGGGTTCATAGGCAAGCCGTGTCCATATATCTCCTTCCATTCATCTTTGTACAATGGGGTGATCAAAGTGACGACAGCTCATTTGAAGTGGCTCAGCTACATAACCTGCCTCATGATGTTCCTCGCCTTGTTCGGAGGCGCCGTCGTAACCAAAACAGGCTCCGGCCTGGAATGCGGCAATGAATGGCCGCTCTGCCACGGTAAGCTCATTCCGGCATACACACTCGGCTCAATGATCGAATACACCCACCGCTTGTTCAGCGGCCTTGCCGGCCTGCTGTCACTGGCTTCCATGGTTTTGTTCCTGCGGTTTGCGCGCCGGCGCAAGGAACTGCTTGGTTATGCACTCTTAACCCTTATATTCGTTGTCGTGCAGGGAGGAATGGGAGCGCTTGCGGTTATCCGTTCGCAGTCGGCGGCGGTGATGGCGCTGCATATGGGCTTTTCCCTGATTGCTTTTGCCAGCTCCCTGATGCTTGCTCTTGGAACCAGGAGATGGCATGAATCTGCGGGACAGCAGGAGGCAGACGGCCCCCCGGTGAGCCGGGGCTTCCGCAACTTAACCTGGATAACGGCGTTATATTCTTATATCGTTGTGTATATCGGCGCTTATGTCAGTCATACGGATTCACAGGGAGGCTGCTCCGGCTGGCCGCTCTGTAACGGGGAATGGTTCCCTGAGCTTACAGGCGGTGTGGGGATTGTGTTTATGCACAGGGTGGCGGCAGCGCTGCTGTTTCTTTTGACGGCCATACTGGGTCACCTGGCATTCTGGAGATATAAGAAGCTGCCCGAGCTGCGGATGCTGGGAGTAGCCGCGGTTACGCTCTGCCTGCTGCAGGTGTTCAGCGGTGCGGCTGTGGTCCATACGCTGTATAACGATAAATTGTACATATTTGCTGCGCTTTCCCACATCGTGCTGATTGCCGGATTATTCGGGGTTCTGAGCTATATGAGTGTGCGGGTGTGGCAGCAAAGCGGGAAATAAAGAGTGAATATGTTGAAAATAAGTATCTGTTTGGGTTAGGGGGAACAAAACGTGGGATTCATAAATTTACGCCAGTGGATGGAGCAGCTCCGCAAGGACAAAGAGCTGGCTGTGGTGGAGGTTCCTGTGGACCCTTATCTGGAGCTCCCGGAGATTCACCGGCGTGTCTTACGGGAGGAAGGGCCGGCACTGCTGTTTACAAATGTAAAAGGAACCCCGTTCCCTGTGGTGACCAATCTGTTCGGGACCTTCCGGCGTGTGGACAGGGCGTTTGGCAGCAGGCCGGAGCAGCTGCTGAAGTCAGTGGCCGGAGCCGCTGAAACGCTGCTGCCGCCCTCGCTTCCGAACATGTGGAAGGAAAAGGCGCTGGTCTACAATCTGCTGAAGACAGGCATAAAGCATGTGCCGCAGGGGGAAGCGCCGGTTCTTGGCGTCTGCCGCACAAAGGCTCCGCTTGAAGAGCTGCCGCGTGTCACCAGCTGGCAGGAAGCGGGCGGCCCTTATATTACGCTGCCGCTTGTGTATACAGAGAGCCTGGCTAAGCCGCAGAAGCACAGTCTCGGCCTACACAGGCTCCGCTTCATCGACCACAGCACAGCCGAAGCTGACTGGCAAAGAAACCAGGGAGCGGGCCTGTTTCAGCAGGAGGCCGCTGCCCTCGGTGAAGCCCTTCCGGTCTCTGCCTTTATGGGCGGACCGCCTGCGCTGATTGCAGCAGCCAGCGCCTCTCCCGGCGTAAGGCTGCCGGGTCTGGTGCTTGCTTCGCTGATTCTCGGCAGCAAGCTGCCGATGGTCAGCGATCCGCTGGGCGGCCACCTCATTCCGGCGGAGGCGGAGTTTGCGCTCCGGGGTCTTGTCCCGCCGCAATCGGCTCCGCAGCAGGCTCCGGTTATGCACGTACAGCGGATCTGGCACCGCAAGGATGCGATTTATCCGGCTTCCATCGCTGTTACTCCGCAGGAAGACAACTTCTACCTGGTTAATTACCTCCAGCAGCTCCTCTCTCCGGTACATCATCTGGCTATGCCCTCAGTGGACGCTTTCTGGACGTATTCCGAATCTGGCCCGGGAGGATTGTCTGCAGCAGCTGTGCAGGATAATTCCCCGCAGGAGGCGCTGGCTGCCGCCTTCCGTATTCTTGGTGAACGCCAGCTGTGCAGCAGCAGGCTGCTGCTGCTGACGGGCGGCCCGGCAGTCTTTGCCGATCTTCCGGCTACTCTGGAGCATGTTCTGGAACGCTTTAATCCGGCTGCCGGCCTGCATGTGTTTAGCTGCGCAGCTCCGGACGGGAATGAACGCAAGCCTGGTTCAACCAGCCAGGCGGTAATCATGGGAGTAGGACCCGCCATACGGGAGCTTCCCCGTATCTATACAGAGGGACAATTGCCAGGAATTACGGAAGCCATTCCTTATTGCGGGGGATGCTTAACCGTTTCCGGTGCATCCTATGAAGAGGACCCGGAGCTTCCTGTCCGGCTAAGTGCTGCGCTTCGCGCACAACAAACAGCCTGGCCGCTGGTTATAGTGACGGATCATGCTGCTGAGGCAGTACGCACCCAAAGCTCCTTTTTATGGACAGTATTTACCCGGTTTGATCCGGCCGGGGATATCTATGCCGCATCTGAGCTGCGGCAGCATCATATCAGCTACAGACTGCCGGTTGTCATCGATGCACGCATGAAGCCTGGATATGAAGAGGAGCAGACACCCTGCAGCAGTACACTGGATTTGGTTGACCGCAGCTGGAGCCGTTATTTTCAGCAGTAAAGCTTAGCTAACCATTCATTAAAGGCCGGCATTATACATTCTTCGTAACCTTAAGGAGGACAAGTCATGCTGCGGATACTACTGGGAGAGCCGCCGCGCAGCAACAGCGGGGTGCTGGCCGAAGCGATGGACAACATGGCACGGGTAGCGTCCATGCTGCGCAGGGAAATGAACGACCATGAAGATCATGACCATGAATACCGCAAGCTGGAGATCTGGACACGCGGCCTGATTTCCTCGCTGGATGAGCTGGAGCAGAGCTGCTTCGCAGCAGCATTTTACCGGAAAAAGGTCGTCGCCGGGTACATGGATGACATGACGGTGGAGGAGCAGGGGGATTACGCGCGTTATGTTTATTTTTATAAAAACGGCTTTATCCGTGTCTTCTCACTGCTGGACAAGCTGGGAACAGTCCTGAACAGCCTGTACGGCTTGAATACAAGCCAGAACAAGGCCCACTTCTCCTATTTCACGGTGCTTAGGCAGTTTCAGCTGCTTAAAACGCATAGTCCGCTGGCGGATGAGTTGGAGAACATCAAAAATTCCTACCGGGAGCCGCTGCACAATCTGCGGAAGCGCCGCAACGCCGAGATTCATTACATGAACGCCGAAATGCAGGATGATCTGTGGCAGAGGCATCAGGGCCTTCATGACAAAATAAGGCTTGAGGATGTCGACAGTCATCTGGAGGATCTGAAGCAGGGGGTAGAAATGGTCTGTAAATCTTTATGCGCAGCCTTCCGTTACAGCAATGAGCAATGGCATAAAAACAAGGCTATGGCTAATAAACACGCCGGGACAGAAGCACGTTAAAGCGACAAAATCTTCCTTTGACAAAAAAGCACAAACTCACTATACTTAGGCTTGCATTATATTCTTACATTTAGCGACAAGTATTGCTTAATAATTGTATATTTTCTTATCGAGAGCGGCGGAGGGATAGGCCCGATGAAGCCCGGCAACCGATTTGTGTACAGCCCTTTAATTCTGCGCTGCCTGCAAATGTCATGGTGCTAATTCCTACAATGCCGCACGGATGCGGGCGTTGGCAGATGAGATGGCATTGTAACTAAACGCACAGGGCCTCTTGCGATCTGCAATGATCGGAAGGGGCTTTTTGATTTAAATGGCACCAGAATAAAGGGGGAACGACGGAAATTGATAGAGCTGAAAGAGTTGACCAAGGTATACGGAAAGGGCAGCAAAGCCGCAACAGCGCTCTCGGGCTTGAATCTGTCCATTAAAAAGGGTGAAATCTTCGGGGTAATCGGCCATTCCGGTGCCGGTAAAAGCACGCTGATCCGCTGTATCAACCTGCTGGAGCGCCCGACCTCCGGCGAGGTATGGGTAGACGGTGTTGAGCTTACCGCTCTCGGCAAGGGGCAGCTGCAGGAGAAACGGCGCAAGATCGGCATGATCTTTCAGCACTTCAATTTGCTGTCCTCTGCTACGGTGTATGACAATATCGCGTTCCCGCTGAGGCTCGCCGGCACACCCAAGGCACAGATTGATCAAAAGGTGAAGGAGCTGCTGGTACTGGTCGGCCTGGAGAACCATGCAGGCAAATATCCGGCCCAGCTCTCCGGCGGACAAAAGCAGCGTGTCGGCGTTGCCCGTGCGCTTGCCAGCGATCCTGATGTGCTGCTGTGTGACGAGGCCACCTCGGCGCTGGACCCGCAGACAACCGATTCCATCCTGCGGCTGCTGCTGGATATTAACCGTAAATTCCATTTGACGATTGTACTGATCACCCATGAGATGCATGTCATCCAGAGCATCTGCGACCGGGTAGCCGTTATTCACGGCGGCGGCATTGTGGAGCAGGGGGAAGTAGCTGAGGTATTCCTGAAGCCCAAGCATGAGGTGACCAAGGATTTCATCCGCAGTGAAGCCCAACAGGACGGTCCGCTGAGAGCTGCTCTGGAAGCAGGCAGCAGAGAGAATGCACAGGCGGTTAAGATTACCTTTCTGGGGCAAAAAACCTATGAATCCACCTTGTCTGAGGTTGTACGCGAAACCGGCGTCAGCTTTGCCATCCTGCAGGGTACGATCTCAACCATCAAAGATGTGCCTTATGGCCAGCTGATTGTCCGGTTTGAAGGCGAGCCGGGGGCAATTAATGCTACGCTTACTAAACTGGCGGCACAAGGACTCGATGTGGAGGTGATTTCCTGATGGGCGGTCTTAATTTTAATGATATTAACTGGCAGGAAATGGTGGATGCATCCGGCGCCACATTAAAAATGTTGGCGTATTCCGGAATTTTCACAATTATTCTTGGTTTACCACTCGGAATTGTGTTATATTTATGGGGAAGATCAAATAACCCTATTATCAGAGTTATTTACTCGGTATTATCGCTGGTTGTAAATATCCTGCGTTCTGTTCCATTCCTGATTCTGATGGTAGCCCTGATCCCGCTGAGCAAGACGATTATGGGCACTTCGATCGGGGTGCTCGGAACGATTCCGGCGCTGGTTATCGGTGCGGCCCCGTTCTTTGCCAGACTGGTGGAGACGTCGCTGCGTGAGGTAGACCGCGGGGTTATCGAAGCGGCACAGGGCATGGGGGCTTCTACAGGCCAGATTGTCATGCGGGTGCTATTGCCGGAAGCCCGTCCAGGCTTGCTTGCCGGAGTGACGATTACTCTGGTAACCCTCGTCTCCTATACCGCAATGTCGGGGATGATCGGCGGCGGCGGTCTTGGTGACCTGGCGATCCGCTACGGTTATTACCGTTATGAGAAGGAAGTCATGATTATCTCTGTAGTGCTGATGGTTATACTAGTTCAGCTGCTCCAGATGGCCGGTGACAGGCTGGTTCAATATTTTACCCGGAAATAAGGTACTTCCAAATATAGCCTTATTCATAAACACATTTTAGAGGGGGATTTACAGATGAAAAAAGTACTACTGACGTTCTTTAGCTTGACCCTGGTATTGGTGCTGGCAGCCTGCGGCAACAATAACACTGCTAATAACGCTGCGAACTCTGCAGCAACTAACGCTCCGGCAGCTGATGCTTCCGCTGAGCCGACTACAGAGCCTGCCGCTGATCCGGTAACGCTTGTTATCGGTGCTTCTCCTGTACCGCATGCCGAAATTCTGAATGCTATTGCTCCGCTGCTTGAAGCACAGGGCATCAAGCTGGAAGTTAAAGAATTCACTGACTACATCCTGCCTAACACACAGCTGGCCGAGAAAGCACTGGATGCGAACTTCTTCCAGCACAAGCCATACCTTGATGACCAGAATACAAAGAACGGTTCGGACCTTGTATCTGTAACTGCAGTTCACGTTGAGCCATTCGGCGCGTATTCCAAAAAAATCAAATCCGTTGACGAACTGGCTGACGGTGCAAAAGTAGCAATCCCGAACGATGCAACCAACGGCGGACGCGCACTGATCCTGCTGGCTAAGAACGGCCTGATCACGCTGAAGGATGACACTAACATCACTACAACCAAAGCAGACATTACTGAAAACCCTAAGAACCTGGAAATCATTGAACTGGATGCAGCAATGCTGCCGCGCCAGCTGGATGAAGTAGACATTGCACTGATCAACACTAACTTTGCGCTTGAAGCCGGCCTGGTTCCAACGAAGGATGCCCTGTTCATCGAGGGTGCAGATTCCCCTTACGCCAACCTGCTGGTAGCCCGTCCTGACAATAAGGATTCCGATGCAATCCAGAAGCTGGCTGCTGCCCTGAACTCCGCAGAAGCTAAAGCATTCATCGAAGAGAAATACGAAGGTGCCATTATCCCTGCGTTTTAAGCTGCTGATCTACACAGCTTCGTAATGTATAAGAGGCTGTCCCGGACAGGTCATTTGATGACCTTGCGGGGCAGCCTCTTTTTGGCTCAGGCTTCTGGCAAAAGCACCCGGGTTGTGGCACCGGAGGAATTCCTCTATAATAGAAAAAATCCCGCCCCCTTATTCAGGAAGCGGGACGGTATAAAATGGGATTAGAATACTTGGACAACTTCTTCTACGCCTTCTACTTCTTCAATCAGGGCGCGTTCGATCCCGGCTTTCAGCGTGATCGTGGAGCTCGGGCAGCTGCCGCAGGCGCCCATAAGCTTCAGCTTAACGATGCCGTCTTCAACGTCGATCAATTCCACGTCGCCGCCATCGCGCTGCAGGAACGGACGAAGTTTATCGAGTACTTCCAGAACCTCATCATACATGGTGGCGCTTTGTACATTCTCACTCATTTCTCAATCACTCCTTTCGTAAACTTATTATAGTACAAAAAGTTAAAAAATAAAATGGTTAGCACAGAATAAGGAGAACAACATGAGGCCAATTATTGAATTTTGTGCCAGTAATATCGGGCACGGGACAGGACCGCTTATGAACAAGCTGGAACAGAATCCCGAATATGATGTTGTAGAATACGGCTGTCTGAATAACTGCGGGGAATGCTATCTGAGACCGTTCGCCATGGTTGACGGCGAGATCATTGAAGCGGATTCCCCGGAGGAGCTGGAGCAGGCCATAGAGGCTGCCATTAAGGAGCAGGAAGCCTGGGACAGCCTTGATCTGGACTAGCGCTCCACTTGATGCACTCAGCTCAGCCGAAATGCCGCTTGGACATCCAGAGCACTCCGCTCTTCAGCAGGCGGGGAACACGCCCCATTACCGAGCGGCGGCCCATCAGGCCGAACCCGGCATTTTTGCCCAGGGAACCGAGTGTTCCCTTTAGCTTAATTGCATGAAGCCTCGGGGTCTCACCCCGCCACAGGGAACGGAGAATATACGCTACCTGCTCCCCTTGGGCGCCTGCCGCCTGTGCGCTTGGTGCAAAGGGCAGGCTGGCACAGTCGCCGATCACATATACCTCCGGATAATCGGCTATGTCGGAGTGAGGGCCGATTATAAGCCGGCCGCTGCGGTCTTTGGGCAGCTCAAGCTGCTGTACTACCTTGACCGGCTGTATACCTGCTGTCCATACCGTTACATCTGCAGCGATCGCCTCGGTGCCGTTAAAGACGGCACCGTTTTCAACGTGGGACACGGAGATGCGGCCCAGCGTCTCGACCTGATGCTCGCTGAACCATTCCTCCACATACCGGGACAGCTTGGCCGGAAAAGCGGACAGGACACGCTCCCCGCGGTCAAGGATCCGGATGTTGAGGTCGGGACGGCTCTCGCGCAGCTCTGCAGCCATCTCCACACCGCTGAGTCCTCCGCCTACAATATTCACTGATCCGTAAGGCTTAACGTCATTGAGCCGGCGGTAAGTCTCTCTGGTAGCCGAGAAGCTCTGAATACTGCAGGTATGCTGCTCAGCACCCGCGATACCGTGATAGTTATCTGTACACCCAAGCGCTATAGCCAGAATATCATAAGGAACCGGCTCACCTGATTCAAGAAAAATAAGCCCGCTGTCCAGATCAATCGAGCCTACCTCGCCGTAGCGTACGGTCAAACGGGGATGCACGGGAAACTGGATGCGCAGATGATAGTCGTTCACAGTACCTGCGGCAAGCGCATAATATTCGGTCTTGATTCCCTGATAAGGCATCCGGTCAATCAAAACAATTTCCACATCGTGGGGCAGATGGTGATTGAGCAATTCCTGGATCAGGGCAAGGCCGCCGTAGCCGCCGCCAAGGACAAGTAGTGTTCTCATGAGACCAGTCTTCCTTTCACATATGGCTGTAATATGGCATTGCAACAGGCACAGTAACGCTTTTCTATTCTATTCGTAGACCTTGACTTCGTTGTAGAAGGTATCCCGCTCGACTGGAATACGTCCGGCGCCTTTGACGAGCCAGATCAGCTCTTCTCGTGTCATGCCCTCCGGTGTTAATGCTCCGGCAGCATGGCTGATCCGTTCCTTCAGGATGGTACCGTGTACATCGGATGCGCCGAAGCTCATGGCAACCTGGGTCAGCTGTACGCCTATATTAATGAAGTAAGCCTTGATGTGATCGAAATTGTCGAGCATCAGACGGCTGACAGCAATGGTCTTGAGATCCTCATAGGCAGAGTTGCGGCGCATAATGCCCGCATTGCGGTTCTTAGGCTGCATGGACAGCGGAATGAACACCATAAAGCCGTTCGTTTCGTCCTGCAGCTCGCGGATTTGCAGCATATGGCGGATACGGTCCTCGCGCGATTCGATTGAGCCGTACAGCATTGTTGTGTGGGTTCTCATGCCCATCTTGTGGGCGGTGCGGTGAACCTCCAGGTATTCTTCAACGTTCGCTTTATCGACACGCATTTTTTTGCGGTACTGGTCGGAGAGAATCTCCGCTCCGCCGCCGGTCAGCGACTTCAGTCCTGCTTCACGCAGCTGCTCCAGCACTTCGCGGATGCTGAGTCCGCTGATACGGGTGAAGAAATCAATCTCTGCCGCCGTATAAGCCTTAAGGGTCACCTCAGGGAACCGTTCATTCAGCGCCTTGAGTGAATCAACGTAATACTGGAAGGGCACCTTATCATTATGGCCGCCGACAATGTGGAATTCGCGGACTCCCGGGTGGATATGCTGTTCGACATATTGCACCATTTCAGGGCCTGACAGGGTGTAAGCCCCCTCTTCGCCGTCATCCTTGCGGAAATTGCAGAAGGCGCACCGGGATTCGCAGACATTGGTGAAATAGAGGCTCATATTTTCGATAAAATAGACCTTTTTCCCGTTCTTGCGCAGATTGACCTCATTAGCAAGCTGGCCGATCGTCAAGAGGTCATCGCTTTCATATAAATAAACGCCGTCTTCCAGATTCAATCGTTCGCCGCCGCGTACTTTTTCAATAATGTCCGCCATTCTGGCATCGGTGTGCGGGGTTATAAGTGTAGACATACAAATTCCTCCTGAAGGTTAGACTTCCTGAACCGGCGGTCCATGAATAAAAATAAAGAAAGAGGCAACCAGCCTCCGTGACAAATTTCCGAATTTTACAGATCATCGCTTAACCTATTATAAACCTCTCTCCAAAGGTGAGCAACCGCCCTGGGAAGTTAGCATTTTCCTGTTTGGCCGCCGGGGCTGCGGGAGTTATGACTTGAGCGTAGGAGCGGAGTGGAGTATACTGAATTTTATATAGAGTATAACTTTTAGCCGGAAGGCTTATGACATCATATAACTTTTAGGAGGCTAGACTATGATTACAATCAGTAATACAGCGGCCGGACAGCTCAAGACAATGCTGGCTGACCAGGAAGTGCCTAACATGTTCCTTCGCCTTGGCGTAACTGCCGGCGGCTGCAGCGGTTTCTCATATGCTATGGGATTTGACGATAATGAGACCGAGCAGGATGTTTACATGGATGTTGAGGGGCTCAAGGTAGTGGTCAGCAAGGACGACATTCGTTACCT